>SVQW01000011.1 GCA_015065085.1 Oscillospiraceae bacterium
TGAAATCAGCCTTCTCAACCTGTATTTTCAGTGTTGATGTTGTAGCACCCTTTGCCCATGTGTCGGTCGGCTCGATTTTTTTCCAACCGTTTGTGTTGTCATTTTTTATGTACCACTGATAGGTTGCGGTTGCGCATCTTGTATGAACTTTAAATACAGCCTCTTCACCGTAATCCGCATAAACATCTTTCGGCTGACGCGAAAGATAAGGTGTTGCTTCCGGCTCTACACCATACCACGTTTCATATTGTGTATTTCCTGCTGCATCGGTCACATCGCAACGATACCACATGTTTTGTTCAAACTCGTCAGCATCAACAATGATCCTTACTTCGCTTCCCATCACGTTGTATTTATGATCATTTACTATCTTTGTGTATTCATTGCCATTTTCGAACTTATACCATTCATATGTATAGGGAGGTGTACCTCCTTTTACATGCATACGCATTGTGACAGTTTCACCTAAATTTTTTATGCCACCATACTGGAAGGTAAGCTTCATCGGAACCTTGAAGCCATAATTGCCCAAACTTTGTACTCTTGCCGTTAAACTTACCCCAAGAGTATCAACCACCCACTTATCATATGGGATTTCCTTCGGCTCTTCTATTAAAATTCCGCAGTAATTGCCCTGCTTTGCTTCGTCAAGGTTTTTATTGAACATTATAATTCCCGTAACAACGCCATAAACCTCAACGCTCTGTGATGGCATATGCATTGATACCGTTTCACCGATTCTTACAGCACCCTTTTCAACTCTGCCGGCAAAAGTATATCCATTACCTTCCTTAGTAAAGCTTTCAGGCTTGAAGATGAATACCTTTTCGGGGATTGTCAAAGATTCTGATTTCACTTCCTGACCAAGAGCATCTGTAATCTTGCAGTAGAACTGACTTGTTGTTGCATTGTCAATATCAAAAACAAGAGAAAGTGTATTGGTTTTAGCACCCTTTACATAATCGGATTCGGTAAATTCAGTAAATCCGTTATATCTGCCTCTTGTACCCCAAGAATATGTATATGGTGTTTTTCCACCTGATGCTTTGACTGTATATGTAAGCGTTTCTCCTTCATCGGCAGAATCAATCCTTTCAGGCTGAACCGTTATTTCAAAAGGCTCATACATATCAGGAGTTTCTTCCTTGGTTTCTGCCTTTGGTTCTTCGGGAACTTCAGGAAGAATTTCGGCACCCTTTGGAATTTCAAATAGGGGTTCTTCTGTTTTTGGTTCCTCGTTCTTAGGTTCTTCTGTCTTTGGCTCTTCGGAGGTTGTTCCCATACTGAACTTAACACGCTTTGTTTCGTCCATCATTCTTGTAATGATTGCCGCAACCTCACATCTTTTGATGTTATCCTCCGGATTGCAGTTGTGCTTTGCATCCACACCTGTCAGAATTCCCGCACGATAGAGCTTGTATATACTGATTGAACTCTCGTGAACCATAGGAACATCGGGAATAGAGCCGTCAGGAACATTGTTTATACCAATAAGAGCCTCATCGGGAATGGCATTTGCGAATATTTCCATATATCCTGCTCTTGTAGCCTTTTCATCAATGTTACTAACCTTATAGAAAAAGTTTTCTGTTATTATTCCGTGGTCTTTGGCATAATCAACATAAATTTGATACCAAGGATTTCCGCCGGGCACAAGATATACGCTTCCGTCTTTGTAAAGCTGATACATACAAGCCGCAATCTTGATTGCTTCAGCATATGTAAGATTATCATCGGGAGCGAAGGTTGTTTCGTTTTTTCCGTTGATAATACCAAGTCTTACCGCATTATCCACATCTTCGTAATACCAACTGTCAGGTTTTACATCGGTAAATTTAGAATAGTGCTCCGCATTTACAACCGATGCAAAACTCATAACCATCGTTAAGAATAAAATAAATGATAAAATTCTTTTCATAATTACCCTCCAAATTAAAAACTTCCGCCTCGTCCGCCGTGCGTTCTGCCGGAAGATGATGTATGTGTGCCCGAACTTGATTTCGTTTTTTCGGTTTTCGTAATCCTTGAATACAGAAACAAATCTCTTGAAGTCGTCAGATTCATAATGCCGGGCTTTATATAATTTGCCGCATAATCGTTTTCTACCGCCGTTTTCATTTTCTTAAGCTTCTTTTTCATCATTATTTGCTTCCGCGCATTTTTTGCAGCAAATTCCGCCGCCAAGCTCATCTGAATATACGGAGCAGTCCTCGCAGACCATATCCCCGCAAACTTCACAACGGTTCAGGTTCAATCGCACTTCGTTGTTTGCACGTTCATACGCCAGCCTATGTTCATTAGCATAAATTATTGCGCGGGCTTCTTTTTCGTCATTTGACAAAAAAGTTTTCTGTGCAAAGGCGCTGTTAAAATCATAGGCTTGTGCAGGAATAGGTTTCCCGCAACAGTCGCAGTAGAATGTAAACCTAAACTGCTTCATTGATGATTCGTCTGTGTATTTTTTTGTTATTGGACTAAGCATCGCACTACCTCCTTTGCTTATCTTTTGGTAAATTGCTTTTTTAGCAATTTACTAAATTACAAAAAAGTCTACTTATGGAAGTGAGCTGCGCGAACGACAGTCACAATAGTGACTTTTTTATAATATAATTTTACTTAAAAAACATTATTATGTATATTAGCCTTAGGGCTACTTTTAGTGATACAGAGGGTGGACCTAGGGTCACCATGGTCAATTTTACGCAAAAAAACCGTCCATTTTTCAATGGACGGCAAATTTTGTTTAGTTTAGATATATTTTTTTAATTTGGCATAGAGTTCAAATCGGTTTGTCACATTCAACTTTGTAAAAATGGAACTTGTATGCTTTTTGATAGTGCTCTCGGTTACAAACAACTCTTCTGCAATTTCTTTTCGTTGTTTGTTTGCAAGCAGTTTTATCAATACCTCTTTTTCTCTTTCGCTAATCTTAGTCATAATTTTCTCACAGGCCAATATGTGGTCAATATCTTTTTCACTAAAGAGTGCTGAGCTATCATCATCAGACTGAATTGTTCCTGACAAATATTCTTCTGCTTTCTTTGAAGTGTTTGCAATTATGATGCTTCCGTTTTCACCCCGGATGCCGTACTCTTGCAGGATACCATACAAAAGCAAAACGAAAAGCTCAGAAATCAAATAGGACACCGTTAAAAATTCAAATCCACGAGTAAAGAACTGTTCTGCAAACCATATTATAATACTGCACAGCACCGCACACAATAAGAAGGTTGTGTGGAGTGTAGATGTAATTTTCTTTTTAACCGCAGAGTGTATAATTACAATCAGCATTAAAGCAAAGTACGAAAGCAGATATATGTAGTAGAGTAAGTGCAAAGGGCCGTAATCACGAATAAGCCTTGTTACTCCATCTACAATCTCAATTGATACATTTTTATAATACCAAGGCAAAAGTCCCGGTGTAAGTGTTACAAAAAGCACTGCCAAGCTGACAACAGAAAGTGTAGGCAAAATCCACTTTTTGTAATTTAGATTACACAAATCAAATATCATTTTAAGCATTAACAACGGCAGAAAAACCTGCCCTAAATACGCTACCCTGTTACCATTAAGGGCAAAGGAAAGGCTTGGTGCAACCGAAATCAGAAACTGTCCCAGGTTACACACGAACACCGATATAAATAAAAGCAATAAACATATATCTTTTTTTCTATCAACTGCGAGGCACACACCAATCAAAAACAGCGATATGACGCAGAGGATTCCATAAGCTATACTCATTTCAAATTCCTCCATCATATATTTGTATTGTCAGATAAGTCTATTTCTATTCCGTTTCTTTGACAGAAGGAGTAGAACTTGCCGAGCAGAGCAAGCTGTGGCTTTCTGTTTTCACGTTCCCATCTGCTTACTGTTGCAAAGGAAATACCCATTTGACGTGCGAGCTCCTCCTGGCTGAGCTGCAGATGCATACGAACAAACTTTATCTGATCCTGAAAGTCCATTGTCTTAACTTTTAATACACCTATATTTTCCACAACAGCACCCACCTGAATAATTTTCATAATATATCACATTATAGCATAATTTATCATATTTTTCAATAATTTTAAAAAATTTCATCACTTGAGCGCGGTGAGATAAGAAAACAATGCCGACAAAAAGCCTGTTTCGGACATATTCTTTGTTGAAATCCTCGCGAATCCGGTAAAGGATTCGACTGCGGTTTCGCCTTGAATCTGTCTCAAAACAGGCATTTTTCGGTTCGTAGAAGTTTTTACTATATATTTTTTGATAATTTTGTTGTCGGGGTGAGTGCGAATACTTTACGTATTTAAACGAGACACGGCGGCAAAAGTGCAAAAAATATGACGTAAAAACCTTTGTTTTCTTTTCTCACCGCGCTCTTTGCACTATGATTTTTTGCAAAACATAGATAATTGATAAATATGAAGTTCAGATATGTTAAAATTTTTCAAGCGGAGTTCATCATCGACTTGGTTGTAAAATGACGGTACTTTTTCCTTTATTAAATCTTCTATTACAGAAGCAATAATAATTCTGACTTTTTCAATACTACTTGCATAAAAATCAGAATATCAGAACATCTCCTGATATTACAAAAAGAGAGCTAACTGACATCTAAATCAGTTAGCTCTTAATTTTTAGTAGTTAATGTTACCAAATCGTTGCCATTTTCATTTGAAAATGCCCGAAAACGGCGTGGTTATGCGGTTTTCGCTCCGCAATTCGTCATTCCCACTCGTTGCAGGTACTTGCATCTTAAACAATTTTGTTTAGAAGATATTGCGCCTGCTATTCTGATTATTTTGATTACCCATATTGTCTTAGCTGTACGATGGATGCTTATCAAAATCTTATCAGCGGTGATAAATCACCATGGGACGGTCATAACAGTTGTTTCGGGTGGTTGTCACCCCAACAATGATATTATACGCAAAATCGGCCGAAAAATCAAGATGCTGCGGTGATCTTGCATAACAAAACACGGCGATACCTTTTCAGTACCACCGTGTTCGCTTATAGCCGTCGATTGATCGGCGGCTCTATTTTAGTTTGATAGCAAACTCTTGCTTATCTTCCGTTAATCTGATAGCGATTGTATGTCTGCTTTCCAATCAAAGCAAAAACGGCGGCCAAAACAGCGTACACAACTGGAGCATACTGATATGCCGCCAAAGTGCTGCCACCAACAGAAATCGCAGAATAGCGAAATGCACCATTGAGCGAAACCAGATTGCTCGGCAACAGATACCATATTTCTGAAAGCAATTTCAGATTGGCAGGCATTTCCATAATAAACATCGTCACAAGCATAACACCCGTTATCGTTCCGATTGTAGCAACGCTGTTCTTTGTTAATTCGGACAACATCATAGTAAACAGGCTCACCAATGCAGCTCCGGCAAATGACAACGCAACCAAAATCAAAGCAGCCTGTCCAACCGTAAGGTTGAACGGACGTAGCAAGATAAATTGTAAAATGGTATTATACCCATCAAATCCATATAGGAAAGCGACTACCCCAAACATCAGCAGAGAGAGAAGCAGCGTAAAGCCGATACCAACAGTCAAACCCGCAAGGATTTTTGCGGCATATAATTTTTTCTTGCCCAAACGGGTACATAGAATTATCTGATCTGTTTTGCGGGTATGTTCCACGGTGAATACTGTGGAAAGACAGATTGCGATAAACATGATTTCCATACAGGCAATAAACTTCATCATATCCGCAATTTGCCTCCAGCCATCATAATATCCATGATAGACAATCGATTTGTCAAATGCAATACTTTCGGTTAGCCCTGACGTGGTACTTGCTTCTAACTGTGCATTTAGACGTTCATAAAACGCTTCACTGTCACATTCTAATATTTCTACACTTGCCTGTGTCCTCAATGTTGTGCCAATGAAATTATACACGTCCAAGTATGGCAATGCCCCTTTATAATTTCCATTAAAAATGAAATCCTCATACGCAAGGCGCATTTCATCAATCAGTGCTTGGTCTATTACTCTGCCGGAAATTTGCTCGGCAGATTCCCTTTCTGCCCGGTTTGCTTCATATCCATTTAGGGAACTGACAGAGTATTCTCTGTTTACTGGCAGAACGGCGCTTACAATGCCCCAAATGAGAAGCCCTATAAGCAGAACGCCTCCTGTGATCCAGACGATTTTCCTGCTGATAATTTTCCTTAATTCAAACTTATACAGCGCAAACATACTCACTCCTCCTCAAATTCGGCAAGGTAAAATTCCTCTAAATTTCCAATTTCATCAGCGGAGCCATTGTAAATGATTTGCCCTGCTTTCATCATAAGCACAGTATCTGCGATATGCTCAACATCCGAAACGATATGAGTGGATAAGAGAACAATGCTGTCCTTTCCCAAATCCTTTATCAAATTGCGGAAACGCACACGCTCTTTGGGATCTAAGCCTGCAGTCGGCTCATCTAAAATGATGATCTTCGGGTCATTTAGAAGTGCCTGTGCAATACCAAGTCTTTGTTTCATACCGCCAGAATAGGTTGCAATTTTCTTTTTTCTCACATCGGAAAGGCTCACTAATTCCAGAAGCTCTTTTGATTTCCTTTTGGCTTCATGTTTTGTCAATCCTTTTAGCGATGCCATATACATCAAAAAATCCCAACCGCTGAAATCGGGATAATAACCGAAGTCCTGCGGAAGATAGCCAAGCTCTGCTCTGTATTCCTCGGAAGATACATCTAACCCATCAAAAGTTACTGTACCTCCTGTTGGTTTCAAAATCCCGCAAAGCATACGCATAAAAGTTGTTTTTCCTGCGCCGTTTGCTCCAAGCAATCCATAGACACCATTTGTCAGTTGCAGGGTTATTCTGTCAACGGCAATTTTGTTTTCATACTGTTTTGTCAGCCTGTCAATGCAAAGTTCCATAGGAATCCCTCCGTTTTCTTGAATGTCTGATAAAGTTCTTTCGCCGTGAACATCATCAAGAGCAAGGCGATTACAGCCCACCAGACAAAATAATTTGTTTGGAATATGAAGTTAGCTACATATCGAAGTGTCACATTTGCCATACTTACGCAAACGGCTACTGCCATACAGCTGTAAATGGCTTCCTTATTCCGAAAACGGCGAACAATATACAAGCTGATACTTGTTGTCAGTAAATAAGGCACAAACAAATATACTCCTGTTTGCACAAAGGAGATACTATTTGCGATATGGCAGATTGGGGTTATGATACAGAAAATCCCAAAATTAAAAACACCCAAGATAATCAACCTTGCCAGCACAATACTTTTTAGCGAAAAGCGGGAAGCCATTTCCAATTCATTCATTCCATACAGCGTAGATTTTGCACTCTCTGTAATAAGAAGCAAGGCAAGGAATGGGGTAAAAGCAGATACGATCCATACCGTGTTCTCGCTTGCGGAAGAAGCTCCCCACATCGCAGGTAAAACGATCAGTAAGGACAACAGCCATACGCTTTTCTTAATGAAAGGGATTTGACTGATTATAAATGCTTTGGTGCTGATGTGCGGTCTGGGCAGAGCACGAACAAACTGTGCCTTGTCCCTCGGCGCAGGTGCATCAAAAGCCTTTGCAATTTGCTTTTTCAATCCTCTATTCATACGAAAATCCTCCTCTCTGCAACTCTGTTTTGAGATATTTCAATATCCTTGAGGTTTTGCGATATATAGCAAAACGAGAAAGCCCGGTGATCTTACATATGGAAGCGATTGGAAGCTCATTTGCATACCTCAACAGTAATATTTCCTGTTCGTCCTGCGGAAGTTTAGAAATCAGTTCTTTCAATGCAATGCTGTTCATCCATTCTTCCGTCGGGTCATAACTCGGATCATCAGTTGTTTCGCTTATGTTTTCTTTGCTGTTTTTGCGATATTCCTCGATACATAAGTTGCGGGCAATCGTATAAAGGTAAGGAAGTTCTTTACTGCTATCAAGACTTAAATTTTTGCTGAAATAACGCAAAAATGTTTCTTGTGTAATATCTTCTGCTGTTTGACAATGGCGGACTCTGAAATAGCAGTAACGGTATATTTTGTCATACTGTTCACTTAAGTCCATAGCGTTCAAAACCTCCTTTCACTATGTATAACGGTTTCTGCACATCAAATGTGCGGCTATTTCAAAAAATTTATTTGAAAGAGTTGAAGAAATTTTGTAGTAATATTATACCATGCCATTTTAATATTTTCGTGAACAAAATTACCGCCCGCAGGATTTCTCCCACGGGCGGCGTGTGGTCAGCTATCCAAAGGCTTGTATTCGGTTATGGTTTTCAAATAGGTTTCAGGATCGCCGTCCAGTATCAGCTCGGCATACGCTACCGGGTCATTGTAGATCAGATAGTCCAGCTCTGACCGCTGATACATATTGTCGGCTACTTCGTTCTCCACAGCGATTGTGTCAATGGCGATCATGCTACCATCATCGAATTTCAGTTCCACGCAGGCGGTATCCATATTGAACGCACAGGATAAGATTCTCATTTTTCTTGTCTCCTCAATCTTTCGGTGTTCTTCTTTGCCAGTTCGCTTGCAGCTTTGCGGCGGGTTTCGTCATAGGGTGCAGTCAGCTTGAAACCGAAACGCCCCTTGCTGACTTCAAAGGTCAGACAGCCGTTTCCATCATCGTCGATTAATCGGCACTCGGAGGGATATCGCCCGGCGTACTCGGTGAGCCTGTTTTTGAGTGCGGTATTGTAGGTGCAGACCTCGATCATGCTGTCTGCTTCGTTAAAATAGATGTTGGTTGCTTTCTGTTTCTTGGAAAGACCTGTTTTCATAAAACCTCCTGTTTTTCACGAATTTTTCTCAGCTCATCACCTGTAAAAGTGGTCTGATTTTTGAATGGGGAGCGCCCAAACGATGTGCGGGTACGATTTGAACGCTCCCATTTGAAAATTTGCGTTTTTTCCAGTTCTACACGGGAATCAGCGGGCATCGTCTCTGTTGCGGTTTTTGCCACGGCTTCCGCTAAAGAAATGCCACAGATTATTGCGAGAAATCACATCCTCATAGGTGCGAAGTCTGCTGCGGAGACGGTCATTTTCCTTCTCCAGATCCGCTGTGTGGAGCTTGCCACGGACGGATTTGTATTGAGCAAGTTCTGACTTGACTGCCGATAGTTCCGTTACCAGCGATTCAATTTTCGCTTTCAGATCGGCAATGGTTTTCTTGGCATCCTTCAAGAGCTTTTTCAGCTTGCTTTCCTGCTTCTCCTGCACCACAAATTTCTGCGCCGCTGTGACGAGGTTTTGGAAGTCCTCTTTGTCAACTGCCACCTTGGAAGTCAGCGGCAAAGGCTTTGCTTCGATCTGCTCCACGGCTTGAACGGAAACCTGTTGCTGCTGAACTCGCTCGATGCTCTGCTCCAGTTCGGCAAGTTCTTCTTTGCGTTTCTCTCGCTTAAATTCCAGAACACTCAGATGCTCCTTGTGTTCGCCTTTCTGCTCCCACTCAATGCCGTGTTCCAACATGATTTCTGCAAGGGCTTCTTTTTCTTTCTGCACCCACAAGTCACGCTCGGTCAGAGATCGTCCCTCGCCGGTGATTCCTTGATCGGCAAGAGCTTGTTTCAGCGATACACGGGTGGAGAGTCCTCGCTTGCTCCCGGTGGTAAAGGGAATGAAGTCGATGTGTAGATGGGGCGTGGCTTCATCCATGTGGAGGTGGGCAGAGTACACATGGAGCTGCGGATTGCGTTCAAGAAAGCTGCGGTAGAACTTGTCCAAGATGGTCTTTGCAAGCTCTGTATTCTCTCCGGCGGCTCCCATATCGTCTTTGTTTCCCACTTGAAAAATCACTTCATAGAAAGTTTTTTCCTGTTTGCCGTCACGGATTTTTTCGTAGTAGTTTTCGATGCAGCGGTCTTTGCGTTTTTGCTTTGCGTTAAATTCTGCGAGAGCTGCATCGAATAGTTGATGGTACGCTTCTTCGATGGGAGTGTAGCAGTATTCGATATTCAGATGGGTACGAGTCGGGTCAACATTTTCTGCAAGGTAGGTGCGGCGGTTGTGAGCAACAACACCGTCACCGGACATTGCGCTGATTGTTCGTTTTATAGGCGTCACCTCCTAAATAGCGGTTGTTTGATTGAAATTCCTTTCGCCGCCGCAGCGGCGGGTTTTGTTACTTTTGCCAAAAGTAACGCAAAAGCACTTTTGACAGCGGAGCCATCAAAAGAGCATTGCGCTCTCCGAGGGGGTATGCGGCTTCTGCGGAAGCCTCTGCCGTCTTTTTCGGCTTGTAGGTAGCACCCACATCCTCAAATACGGCGTGATCGTCAGCCTTTCCGCAACCGAATTTGCTTCAATGCCGCCGCCCACAGGCAGAGAAGATTTTGAAAATCCTCTCTGCCATCCATCTCAAAATCTGCGGATTTTTCGATGGGGACGGGAGATGCGGTGGGGTCTGTGTCAGCCAATGCTTTGCCTTGTCTGCCATTCACAGGAGCGTGGCACGCTCCTGTCATAGCTCCCAAGGAGAAGTAGTCCAGCGGTAGCTTTGCGGCACTCCACGGCGGTCAAGATATTCTTGCCTTGCCTGTTCCCGCTGTTCCTCGGTTGGGGCTGTCTTGTATTGAGAGTAGAGCTGTCTGTTGAGCAGGGCATCCAGTTTTTGCTCCAAGCCCTGCCGGATTACTTCGTCGAAATCGTCCTCGCCGTTCAGATGGTAAAGCACCAGATTGACGAACAGCTCATAGGGTATCTGTACGTTTTTCATTCGATTCTTTCCCTTCCTTTCCGTGACGGTTGTGACGATTGTGACGGTATTTTTGATACCGCCCCTGCTGTCATTTTAATCGTCACAACCGTCACCAATCGTCACACGGTCTTTCTTGCCAAGCTGATGAAGCTGCCGTTACGTGTACGTTTTACGGCGTATTCAATGCCGTGTTCATTCAGCAAATCTCCCGCTTTGACGTTGAGCCTGCGGGTCAGAATGTTGGGCTGTATATCCTCTTGTAAGAGAGATACAAGCTCCGTAGCGCTGCCGTTCCATACCGGGTTATCCTCGGTAATTACAGCGGCGATCTTGTCAAGCAGAGGGTCGGGAGGTTTCTTCCAAAGCTCCGTTTCCGCATGATCGAGCTGCCATATCAGTTTCTCGGTATCCCTTGTCAGGTGGAGCTTCTGGTCGGGTTGATCTCTGCCGACAATTTCAAGGGTGGCGCTCAGATCGGTGCGTTTTTCCTTTTGCAGAAGGAACGCTCCGTCTGCGCAGCCGAGCAATCCTGTTGTGCCGGAAATCATTTCAAATTTATCGCCGGCCTGTTGCTTTCGTGTGTGATGCACCAGGAGCAAACACACGCCGTTCTTGTCGGCAAACTGTTTCATTCTGCCTACGATGTCATAATCGTTGGCGTAGCTGTAAGCATCGGTGCTGACCTCTCGGACTTTCTGCAGGGTATCAATGATAATGAGCCGGGTGTCGGGATGGTCACGGATAAATTTTTCAAGCTGTTCATCAAGCCCTGCGCCGAGCTGCTTTGCATATACGGCGAAGTGTAAGCTGTCCGTACCCTCCACATCGAACATACGGGACATACGCTCCTGTAATCTCTGGTAATCGTCCTCCAGGGCAAGGTATAAAACCGTGCCTTGGTGGACATCATAATCCCAGAGCTTTTGTCCGGTGCTGATGTGGTAGGCAAGCTGTGCCATAAAGAACGACTTGCCAACCTTGGGCGCTCCTGCGAACAGGTAGGTGCCGGAGTAGAGCAGACCGTCTATGACGGGCGGTCTGCTTTGGAAAACTGTTTCGTACAGGTCATTCATGGAAACCGTATGCAGATATGCCGGGTCGTTCATTCTCTGCATCTGACGGTAAATTTCTTCAAGATTTTCCGAAGAATTTTCGTCGGGGTAATTGATTTCCGTGTCTTCGGTTGTTATAATATTGGTGTTACATAGTTGAATTGACTGCCTTTCATCTGCGCCAACAGATGAGCTGAGGGCAGTCTTTTCTTTTGCATCAATCATTCGCATCCTCTCCTTTCAGTCCCTGCATGGTGATGGCAATGAGGTCGATGGTACTGAGCAGTTCGTCGGGTACGCTGTCCCCGGCGGCAATGCGTTCAAGCTCTGCGAGGATCGCCGCCATTTGGGTTTTGAGTGCCTTGTGTACTCTCGGATTCGGCTGTACCACCACTTCACGCCCCATGCACTTGCGGTAGCAGTATTCCTGTTTGGGAAGTCCCGACAGGGCTACGGCTCTGTTCAGTTCTTCCTGTTCTTCCGGTGATACTCGGAAGCCTACCGTAATGCTGCGAAAACGGTTGTGTCTGTCTACGTTCTTTGCTGACATCAATATCACGCTCCTTTGTTAAGTTCGTCAAGTTTGCTTGCCATTTCTTTCTGCTTGGAGGGAAAAAGGTGAGCATATCGGTAGGTGATCTCAATGCTTTCGTGTCCCACTCTGTCGGCAATGGCTACTGCCGAGAAACCCATGTCGATCAGCAAACTGATGTGGCTGTGCCTCAAATCGTGGATTCTGATACGCTTGACCCCTGCGGCTTCTGCCCCTCTGTCCATTTCTCTGTGCAGATAGCTCTTGTTGATGGTAAAGATACGGTCTTTCTTTTTCAGCCCGTATTGCATCCCGAAGAACTCCTGCATTTCCTCACAGAGAAAATCCGGCATTTGGATGGTGCGGTTGCTTTTCTTGGTCTTGGGGGAGGTTATCACATCCTTTCCTTTCAATCTCTGATAGGTCTTGCTGATTTTTACTGTCCCACGCTCAAAATCGAAATCTGCCGGGGTCAGAGCCAACAGCTCGCCCTCACGGATGCCCGTCCAGTAGAGCATCTGAAATGCGTAGTAGGAAATGGGTTTGTCCATCATTTCTTCCGCAAACTTCTGATATTCTTCTTTTGTCCAGAACAGCATCTCTTTTCGTTCTTCGCTGCCCATGTTTCCGGCTTTTGCTGCCGGGTTGGAGCGCAGATCGTAAAATCGTACTGCGTGGTTGAAAATGGCGGAGAGCTGATTGTGCAGCGTTTTGAGGTAGCTTTGGGAATAGGGCTTGTGCTTTTCGTCACGGTAGGCAAGCAGCTCGTTCTGCCACGCAATCACATCCTTGGTGGTGATCTCGTTGATCTTGCGCTTGCCGAAGTACGGGACGATCTTGGTCTGGATGATATGCTCTTTGGTCTGCCATGTGCTTTCTTTCAGCCTTGCTTTGAGATCGGTGGTGTAAATCTCTACAAAGGCTTCAAAGCTCATATCCAGGTCTCCTGCGCTCTGCTGCTGGAACTTCTGCTCCCATTCCAGAGCTTCACGGCGGGTATCAAACCCTCGCTTGCATTTCTGCTTTCGTGCGCCCGTCCAGTCTGTGTACTGTGTGACCACATACCATGTTCCGCTTTCTTTGTTCTTATAAGCCGGCATTTTCTTCGCTCCTTTCTGCTCCATAGAGCCTTTCATTGAAATACTGACGGTTTACTCGTCCTGCAACGGTGATATAGCCTTTCGCTTCCAACTCTCGGTTGAGCTTACGCATGAGCTTGTATGCGTGGGATTCCGAAATCTCCAGCACCCTTGCAACTTCGTCCACTCTGATGAATTTCTTTTCCATTCAATTCCTCCTTTTTTGATTTTTGGGTATAATATTCCTTGTTTAGTGTCGGAATACTTTCTGGCCGCCATCCGATTTGCCCGGGCGGATAAACCTTCAACGACATGTTGTTAGGGGTTTGTCTCTCTAACTTAAACATATCTGTTTAGGTTTACAGCATCATTATACTAAACAAATTCCGTTATGTCAAGAGGTTTTCGAGAAAATATTAAATAATTTTGTTTAAGCTATCTTGACAGGCACTAAACATTTATGTTATAATGATGACAACAATCCGAAAGGGAGAGAAAACTATGGCAATCGGTGAAAGAATCCGTTTTATACGCAATCTGCGTGGCATGACGCAGAAGTGGCTCGGTCAAGCCGTGGGATTTCCCCAAAAGACCGCTGATATTCGTATGGCTCAGTATGAGTCCGGCTCCAGAACACCCAAGGAAGATTTGGTAAAAGCTCTTGCGAATGTTCTGGAGGTTTCTCCTTTGGCTCTGAACATCCCCGACATCGACAGCAATCTCGGCTTTATCCATACTCTTTTCGCTATCGAGGATATTCATGGTGTGAGAGCTGAAAAGCAGGGAGACGAGGTACATATCGTCTTTGATGGCAGCAAGCGCACAATGGACGAGTCCATTTTCAAAATGCTTACCGCATGGGCTGACCAAGCCGAAAAGCTGAAAAACGGAGAAATCAGCAAAGATCAGTATGACCGTTGGCGTTATACATTCCCGGCAGAGGACACCACTCAGATTTGGGCGAAAGTGCCTTCACAGGAACTCAGCGATATGTTGATCGCTGCGCTGAAAGAGGAAGAAAAATAAACCCTCTACTTACCATCTTTTTCAGCCCCTTTTTTCAACCCTTTTTCGGCATTTTCTTGATTATTTACAAAAAGTTCACAAGTGTAGCCGAAAATGAACGACAAAAAGCCCGTACTGACATCCGATCAGTACGGGCTTAAATGTTAATATGGGTATTTTGTGAGGTGATTGAAATTATTCTTTACTCACAAGCCACTCGCAACGCAGAATAATCGCATTGGAGGGCATTCTTATCAAAACCTTATCAGAAGAAGTGGTCGAAGTCCGAAAAGCCTTGATATTACTGGGTTTTTCGGCTTTTTCAAATTATTCCCACTCGATAGTGCCGGTGGGCTTGGGGGTGAGGTCGAGGAGGACGCGGTTGATGCCCTCTACTTCGGAGGTGATGCGTGCGGTTATCTTGTGGAGAACGGGGTAGGGGATTTCTTCGATGGTGGCGGTCATGGCATCCTTGGTGTTTACGGCGCGGATGATGGCGGGCCAGCCTTCGTAACGGCTTTCGTTACGTACGCCTACGCTCTTGATGTCGGGAATGGCAACGAAGTACTGCCATACCTTTTCGGCAAGTCCGCAGTTGTCGAATTCCTCACGCAGAATTGCGTCTGCTTCGCGGAGCGCTTCGAGACGGTCGCGGGTGATTGCTCCCAGACATCTTACGCCCAGACCGGGGCCGGGGAACGGCTGGCGGTAAACCATTGCGTGGGGGAGGCCCAGAGCTTCGCCCACAACTCTTACCTCGTCCTTGAACAGGAGCTTAATCGGCTCAACAAGCTGGAATTTCAGGTCTTCAGGCAGACCGCCTACGTTGTGGTGGGATTTTACTGCCTTTTTGCCCTCAGCCTGCTTGATGCTTTCCAGAATGTCGGGATAAATGGTGCCTTGCGCCAAGAAAGTGACATCCTCCAGTTTTCTCGCCTCGTCGGCAAATACGTTTATAAATTCGCCGCCGATGATTTTTCTTTTCTTTTCGGGGTCGGCAACACCAGCCAGCAGGTTCAGGAAGCGGTCGGTGGCATCAACATAGATGAGGTTGGCATCCAGTTCGTCCTTGAACAGCTTTATAACATTCTCGGACTCATTTTTTCTCATGAGACCGTGGTTAACGTGTACGCAGACAAGCTGTTTGCCGATAGCCTTTATAAGCAGTGCGGCAACAACCGAGCTGTCAACACCTCCGGAAAGCGCCAAAAGAACCTTTTTGTCGCCCACCTGCTCTCTGACAAGTGCAATCTGCTCAGCAATAAATGCATCGGCAAGCTCTTTGGTGGTTATGCGAGCCATAGAATCGGGTCTTACATTAGTATTCATAAATTTCTCCGTTTCTCCGGCGATATGCCGGATTTTATCATCAGAATAGTATTTCGGTTTTAAAGCAGTGTTTTTCGCTGCTCTTCGGGGGTGAGAGGATGAATGTCGGATGGTGCAATGTCAAATACCGTCTTGCAGCCCTTTTGTCCCCGGTTGTTGAGACGTACCGCCGCTCTTGCGTATGCGGTAAGCACACCGGAGGTGAATTCCGGGTTGGAATCAAGTTTCAGACTGAATTCGATAAGATGTGAATTCTCGTTATCAAATCCTGTTTTACCGCTTCGGATGACCTTTCCGCCGTGGGGGATTCCGCTGTGGCTGCGCTTTAATTCCTCTTCGGTTATAAAGGTTACGGTGGTGTCGTAATCGGCAAAATAGTTGGGCATTGTTTTTATTGTGTTTTCGATATATTCAAGGTCGGCACCCTCCTCGGCAACCACAAAGCACTCGCGTGTGTGCTTCTGACGTGTGGTGAGCTGAGGATTCTTTCCGCTTCTTACCGCTTCCAGCGCTTCGGGAACGGGCACGGTGTACTGTCTGGCATCCTTAACACCGTCAATACGGCGAATGGCATCCGAATGTCCCTGGCTGACGCCCTTGCCCCAGAAGGTGTAATCCTGTCCGTCGGGAAGTACCGCCTGGGAAATCAGGCGGTTGAGAGAGAAGAGACCGGGATCCCAACCTACCGATATTATTGCTATTTTTCCGCTTTCCTGCGCTGTTTTATCAACATTCGCAAAGTGCTCGGGGATTTTGGCATGTGTGTCAAAGCTGTCGATGACGTTGAAATATTTCGCAAGCTCGGGAGTTTGCTCGGGGAGGTCTGTGGCACTTCCGCCGCAGATGATAGCAACGTCAATATCATCTTTCATTTTGTATGCATCGCTCATGGAAAAGACGGGAACACCGCTTTTGGTCTTGACAGAGGAGGGGTCGCGGCGTGTGAAAACGCCCACCAGCTTCATGTCACTGCACTTAGAAACGGCACATTCCGCACCTTTGCCCAGATTACCGTAGCCTGCTATGGCAACTCTGATGATGCTGTTGTTCATAAAATCACCTTCAATGATAAAATAGATAATAAATTATAACACAATTTCGCGAAATATACAATAGAATTTTTGAAAAAATATTGTGCAGAATAAAACTTTGTTTTTTATTGTTGCATTACACACTTAAACTTTTTTGAGATATATTTAAAACAGGTATTGATTTATTCTCATTTTTGGAATATAATATAAAGGATATGACTAAATCTTGATTGAAGGATACATACATGGTTTATAACAACATTCTGGAAGCTATGGGTAATACACCCATAATAAAGCTTCAGCGTCTGTGCCCAAAGAACGGTGCGGATATACTTGTAAAATTCGAGGGACTTAATGTGGGCGGTTCAATAAAGACCCGTACCGCGTATAATATGATATGCGATGCCGAGGCAAAGGGACTTATCGGACCCGATACTGTAATTGTGGAGCCTACCAGCGGAAATCAGGGTATAGGTCTTGCTCTTGTGGGCGCGGTACGCGGATATAAGACAAAAATAATTATGCCGGACTCGGTCAGCGAGGAAAGACGTAAGCTGGTTCAGCATTACGGCGCAGAGGTAATTCTGGTGCACGATGCGGGAAATATCGGATTGTGCATTGAAGAATGTCTTAACCTTGCACTTAAAATGAAAGCGGAGGACAAGAATGTTTTTGTTCCCCAGCAGTTTGAAAATCCCGCCAACCCCGCGGTACAGCGGGAACGCACTGCTCAGGAGATACTTGAGCAGGTGAAAATGCCCATTCATGGCTTTTGCTCGGGCATCGGCACAGGCGGAACAATTACGGGAATAGGGGAGATGCTTAAGGCTCATAATCCCGATATGACGATATGGGCGGTAGAGCCCGAGAATGCGGCAATATTGTCGGGTGGTTCTATCGGCACACACATTCAGATGGGAATAGGCGACGGACTTATCCCCGAAATACTCAATTGCGGTATTTACGATGACATTTGCATCGTCAAGGACGATGAGGCGATAGAGACCGCAAAAAAGCTTGCAAGTCTGGAGGGCATTATGTGCGGTATCAGCAGCGGAAGCAATGTTGCCGCCGCAATAAAGCTTGCCGAAAAGCTGGGCAAGGGTAAAACCGTTGTAACCGTTCTGCCCGACACCGCTGAACGTTACTTCTCAACTCCCTTGTTTGCAGATTAAAATTTGTAATTAATTAAAAAGCCTGAAACGGATTTTCCGTTTCAGGCTTTTATTGTCAATTGTATTGTGATTAATCGAAATCGTAGGAAATTTTAACTTTTTCACCTGTTTCGGCAGCTTTCACGATGGCACTGCATACGGCAACCGTCGACGCACCCGAAATACCGTCTGTTTTGATACTGCCTTTTCCGAGGACTGCGGCGCACATTTCCTTTACTTCCGCCGCCATATTATGGCTGGAAATGGAAACGGGAACCTTTATTTCAACTGTCTGCTGAGCGCGTCCCATATATTTGTCTTCGCCGCGGAATTCGTTTTTGTATATCGAAATGGTGGGGGAGGTGTTGTCGGTGATTATTGTGCCTTTTGTACCGTAGAGCACTGTTCTCATTGTATATAAGCGCTTGCATCCGATAGAGGTGAACACCTTGCCGTTTACATCATTGGGAAATTTGAGAAGTGCAACGGTGCAATCATCCACCGGCCAGTCGGTAAGTACCTTGCGGTTTGAGTATGCAACAGCCTCGGTGGGATTGCCTGCAATCCATCTCAAAAGGTCAACCGCATGGCAACCGCCGCCAATCATGGGATGACGGAGCTTTGCGGGGTCTGCACGCCAGCCGTCCTGACCGGGATTGTTGGCATAGTCGTGTGCATATTCGGACTCAACGAAGAACAGGTCTCCGATTTCGCCGGCGTCAACAGCAGATTTTGCCTGTACAAAGCCGGGGGCATATCTGCAAACCTGTGCAACCATAAGGATTTTCCCTGTTTCCTTTTGCACCTTAATCATTTCTTTGCAATCCTCAAGGTCAAGTGCCATGGGCTTTTCGCACATAACATGCTTGCCTGCACGCAGTGCCTTTACAACGCCGTCCTTGTGTACACCGTCGGGTGTGCAAACAATTATGACATCAATATCATCTCGCTTGAGCATCTCGTCATAGTCGGTATACCAGTCGGGAATATTGAAATCCTCGGCTGTTTTCTTTGCAATTTCTTCGTGTATATCGCAAACCGCCACTGCTTGTGCTTCATTAGTCTGATTGATTCCCATAAGATGACTTCTTGCAATGTTTCTTACGCCTAAAAGTCCGAATTTGACAATATTCATATCTATATCCTCTTTTGCTTTCGTATGTTTCGGTACGCATAGTATACCATTTGTGAATATAAATCACAATGCAAAAACTACACAAAGCATTGCAAAATCTCGGGTTCTTTTCACATGTAAAGCGCTGTAATCGGATTTTTTGCAAGAATTATATAACAATATTCACAAGTGCGCACTGTTATAGACTGTAAGTTTCAATGCTTGTTTTTTTGCCCATTGTTACGCATACAAGGGTTCTTTCGGTAACGGCGAGGGTGGTTTTCTGTCTGCCGTTGACAATATTGACTGTCTTTTTGTTGCCACGGGTGCTCCAGTCGGTGTTGAGCAAGAATAATTTTGTGTTTTCGCCGTCCTGCCACTGTGTCCAGAAAACTTCTCCGCTTGCATCCTCGACATATATTCCGGGAAGTGCTTCGGAGCAGAGCTTTGCAATCCAGCTTGAGGTGAAGCCCCGGAACTTTTCATGACCGGGGTATGCCCACAGAGTAAAGGTGTATACATAGCCTTTGCCTACCCTGTTGCGTACCAGCATGGGCTTGCCGGTAAAGGTGTCCCATGCCATAATTTCGGCACCGCACAGCTCGATTTCAGCCATAAGCGCCTTGCCGTCTTCCTCGGCAGAGTCGCTGGGCATTGCGGAAAGCTGAGGCTCGGGCATATTTTCACGGTTTTTGCAATTGAACTGACCGCAGTATTCCTCGCCTTTGCCGAGCACCTTTATACCGCATAATTCGGAAAGGTCACCACCGTTTATAAGTGAAAGGTCGTCCATGTTTTCGAGGAATTCACGCTTTACGTGGGTGCTGAATTGAGGGATACCCGTAAGCAGTACGCCGCCGTTTTGTACAAAAGCGGTCAGCTTGTCCATATCTTCATTGATGGCTGTATTCCAGCCCAGATTCATGATAAGCTTGTAGTTATTCATGTAGCCGGCAGAAGCTTCGGCGGGTATGCAATCGAAGTCGCCATAGGGGCTTCCCGAGAAGAAGAAACGGCGCTTGTCAAATTTCTGTCGGAAGGGATGTGTGCTTGCACCCGGCATAAGCACGTCAAGAAGCTGACGGCATTTTTCGGGCTGAGCGTGACCCCAGGTGGGATGATTGTTTCCGAACAGACCCCATACACTGTAATGAGGGTCTTGCTCCACATCGCATATAAAGCCGTTGAAGGGTGCGGCATAGCGTCCCTCAAGAAAGGCGATGTTTCGTACACATTTTCCGCTTCTGGGATGGGTTTTTGCAAATTTGAAGAAGCTTCGGGTCATGTCTCGTTTGCCTTTTGTCAGTGCATCGTCCCAGCTCTGGCGTTCCTCCTTGAACAGCTCGAAAAGGGAGTCTTCTTCATAAATGGTGTTGGCACCCATTATCCAGGGCTGCATAAGAGAGAGAAAGTACATTCCCAGGTGGTTTTCATGGTAAAGCTGATGGTTGTGCTGAATTGCGATATGAACTCCCCATCTGCCGTCGCCCAGCGCCTCGCAGGCAGGACGTGCCTGGCTGAGAAGTGTGGTGGTGTGTCCCACCATGGTTTCGGCACGTACAAAGGTTACACCCGCAAGATAGGAATATCTGATACCGCCCGAGGCATCGCCGAAGGCTATACGGTGGAATACCTTGTGGTTTTCGTCTATTCTGTCCTTGAGATACTTGGTATATTTTTCACTTGCCTCTTTCATATCTGCCGAAGCGTGAGGCTCCTTGGGGTCAAAGGCGTATACCGCGCCGGGAAATTCATGTCTTCCGCAGTCGTGGAACATTTCACCGGCACCTGCAATAAGCTTTCCGTCCATGAAATCCTCGTCGAAGCAGGAGGAAACATAAATTTTATGCTTTTTGCAGAACCCGCCCCATTTATACAGCAATTCTCTGTCGGAAATTTCGTTGAAGGCACGGAATACAACATAGTTGCCAAGGCGGGTGCTGTGGGTGTAGTCCAGAAGCATGTCCATGTAGCCGTTGGCATCATGGGGAACAACGGTCATATCGTAGCCCACCTTGACCGGGTCGGCTTCTTCCTCAATATCATATATCTCGATTTTTGCAGTATTGTTATTGCACTTGTACTGTGCATTTCCCGGCGTCGGAACGCATATTTCGAATTCGTTCCAGCCTTTTTCACATTCAAGAACAATATCTCTCGCCGCACCCGAAACGGTAAGCGTATCTTTTCTTACGGCAAACACCTTGCCGATAACGGTTTCGTTTTTAAGTGCCCACTCGGGAATAACAAGCTGACCGTGGTTGTATCTGCAGGGTCTCATGAGAAGTCTTGAGATACCAAGACCGCAGTCGGTATTGAGATTTTTGAGAGCAAAGGTATGGTGTCCGGGTTTTACTTCAAATCGTTTCCAGTCGTCCTCCAGCAGCTGCATGTAATCGTCGTGCTCGCGGTAGTAGCGGGTGAACTGCATTATTTTTTCACCGTCACAGCTCAGCTCCAGTGTGATGTGTGAGTGTATGGGCTCTTCGGTGATACCCGTACCCGGAGACAGCTCTTTGCCGCCGAGATGGTATTTTGCCGGAACGCCCATTGCAACAATGTGGAGAAGCTGTTCGCAGTAATCACTGTCCCACTCGGCAATATCTGCCTGCCATACGGCACTTTCGCCGGGGGCAAGCCAGGCAAGCTTCATGCGCGACCAGGGATGAACCTCAAGTCCCAGCGAGTTTATATCGATTTCAGTTTCACCCTTTCGGGGAGCGGGTCGGAACCACAGATAATCGGTTTTTGTTACCACAACCGAGCAATTCAGATACTTGGGACCCACCATAAAATCAAGACTGCCTTTGTTGATTATGTCTCTTGCGGTAAATGTGGTTTCAAAGGAAACGGTTTTAAGATGAAAAACGGTGTTTTCGTTTACCTCTGCCACAAATCTCACACCGGATACACCGCGCTTGGTACGGCTGATCCACGAGGGGGAGGACAGCTTTGTTTCCTTGGCGCAGTGGCCCGGACCGAACCATATTACGGGATAGTCCAGCTTGTAGCTTTCCAGTATCTTTCCGTTTTCACATTCCAGTGTTCCGTCCCATATGTACTGCGGATGGTAGTGTCTGCGTGAATAAAGAAATTGGTAACCCCAGTCGATTCTGAAATCAAGAGTCATTATTATATTCTCCTTTTGATGTTATTAGTTACATTTATATTGTATTATAACATGATATGTAACTTTTGTAAATATAAAATAGGAAATTTGTAATTTGTTAAATATTTACCCAAGGTATTGCAATTTTGCTAAAATGGTGATAAAATATAAAATGTTGAATAATATTTTATAAAGAGAGGTATACTACTATGGATTTTCTTTCTACAATCGAAGGTTCTCTTCTGGACGGATTCTTCCCCGCAGGTTGGGATTGGAAAAAGATCGACGATATCTGTGCTCTTTCCGCTAACCCCGACAGCATAATGGAGCGTCAGTCCTTCTGGAACAAGGATTTCGATATCGTTCCCTGCGATAACGTTTATGACTTCGACATGGTTCTGGGTCACGAAATCGCTCTGGAAATCAAAAACACCCGTGAAGAGGGCAGAAAGCTTGCCATGATTCTTCCCGTAGGTCCTATGGGTATGTACAAGTGGTGCGTATTCTTCCTCAAGGCTTGGAACGTAAAGTGTGACCACGTTTACGGCTTCAATATGGACGAGTGGAGCGACGCAGAGGGTAACACTCTCGAAAGCACCAATCCCGGCGCATTCCAGTATGCTATGGAAAATGCTTTCTACGGTCCCCTCGGCGAACTGACCGTTCCCAAGAACCAGAGAAACTTTGCTACCAAGGAAAACCTTCCCACATACCCCGAAAAGATTGCCGCTCTCAAGGCTGAGGGTGCAAAGCTTGTTACCGTATTCGGTATCGGCCGTATGATGCACATCGCTTTCTGGGAACCCCACTTTGCAGCTGAGTTCAATTCCGTTGAAGAATGGAAGAAGCAGACTCACCGCATCGGCGCTAAGATTCACCCCATGACCGTTGAGCAGAACGCTCTTACCAGCTTTAAGTCCCGTACAACTCTTGTTCCTTGCCGTGCCAACACCATCGGCCCCGGTCTGTTCCTTCAGTCTGACCGTGTAATCGGCGGATGCGACGGTACTCTCGGCAGAGGCATGCAGTGGCAGGGTCTGTCCCTGTGGACAACTCTCCGCTACGGTCCCGACATGTGGATTCCTTCCACCTTTATGCCTACTCTGCCCGGCAGAATAGTGTTCATTAAGGAACTGGCAGGACCCCTGGTTGCTGAATGCAACTGATTTGACGCATTATCGGTCAGATACATACGTTTCTTAATAAGACCGTATAACGGGCGGACGAACGTCCGCCCGAATTTATTGAATTTATATTTCAGGAGAATATCCAAATGCTTAAAAAACTCAGTAATGTAAAAGAGCGCCCCGTAGCGGTAATCGTTATGGACGGCGTGGGTATAGCTGCAAAGAACAAGGCAAACGCCATTCACTGCGCGAATACTCCCACTCTTGATATGCTCATGGGAAAATACCCCATGACCTCTCTTAAGGCACATGGTACAGCCGTAGGTCTGCCCAGCGATGACGATATGGGTAACTCCGAGGTTGGCCACAACGCACTGGGCGCAGGTCAGGTATTTGCTCAGGGTGCAAAGCTTGTTTCCAACTCCATTGAAAGCGGAGCTATGTATGAGTCCGACAGCTGGAAAGAGGTTGTTGATAACGTTAAAAATAACGGTACAACACTTCATTTCCTGGGCCTTTTCTCGGACGGTAACGTTCACTCCAATATCTCTCACTTAAAGCCCATGATCGTTCAGGCTAAAAAAGAGGGCGTTAAAAAGGTAAGAATACACATTCTCTTTGACGGACGTGATGTAGGAGAACGCAGTGCACTGGAATACCTTGATCCGTTTGAAGAATTTATTGCAGACCTGAGAAGCGCTGATTTTGACATAAAGGTTGCTTCCGGCGGCGGAAGAATGAATATCACCATGGACCGCTACGGCGCCAACTGGGAAATGGTTCACCGCGGCTGGCAGATACACGTTCTGGGCGAGGGCAGACAGTTTGCCACTGCCAAGGAAGCGGTTGAAACCTACCGTGCCGAAACAAACTGCATCGACCAGGATCTGCCCGGCTTCGTAATTGCCGAAAACGGCAAGCCCGTTGGTACTGTTGAAGACGGCGACAGCGTTGTTTTCTACAACTTCCGCGGCGACCGTTCCATTGAGATTTCCACCGCGTTTGAAGCGGTTGACTTTGATAAATTCGACCGTGTACGCTTCCCCAAGATTGTGTACGCAGGTATGCTGGAATACGACGGCGACCTGCACATTCCCTCCAGATACCTTGTTTCTCCCCCCGTTATTACAGGTACACTTGGCGAATATCTTGCTGCTGAAAAGATAACTCAGCTTGCAATTTCCGAAACCCAGAAGTATGGTCACGTAACCTATTTCTGGAACGGTAACAAGTCCGGTAAGTACGATGAAGAAACCGAAACTTACATTGAGATAACCTCGGATGTTGTTCCCTTTGAACAGCGCCCCTGGATGAAGTGCGCCGAGATAACCGACCGCTTTATTGAGGAACTGAAAACAGGCAAATACAGATTTTTGCGTGTGAACTTCCCCAACGGTGACATGGTTGGACACACGGGCAACTTTGATGCTACCGTGATTTCCATGGAAGCTCTCGACCTGTGCCTCAAGCGTCTTATTGAAGCACTTGACGAGGCAGGCGCGGCTGTAATTATTACCGCCGACCACGGAAATGCCGATGAAATGTTTGAAATAGATAAAAAGACCGGCGAGCCTAAGGTGAAAAACGGTGTTGCTGTTGCGAAAACCAGCCATACCCTCAATCCTGTTCCCTGTATTTTCTACGATAACAGCGCGGACTATAAGGTTGTTGAAGGAAATTACGGTCTTGCAAACGTTGCGGCGACCGTTGTAAATCTTCTGGGTTACGAAGCACCCGACATCTGGGAAAAGTCCATGATAAAATTCAACTGAATGTGATTTAGTGAGAATCGGTGAACCTTTCGGTTCACCGATTCTGTTTGTTCTTGTTTCGGTTAATGAAAACGATAGGGAGGACATTTTCTTTTATGCTGTAAAAAAATAATGCAAAATTAGCAAAAAACGCACTTGTTTTTATTGACTTTTTCACAAATATGTGCTATATTAAAGGCGAACGGATAAAGTAAATATCCGAAAAATGAAAACGAGAGGTATTTTTATGAATACAAGAATGGACAGAAGCCGTCTTAATATCGGCGCGTACATACTTCAGCCTTATGCAAGAACCGAGGAGCATATCCGTGGTATAAAAGAAGCAGGTCTTGATTTCATCGTCAGCATGGAACCCGTGCCCGAAACTCTGGATCTGTTTTCCAAATACGGTATAGGCCTTGCCTCCGCATTCGGAGTTATTCCCGGCTGGTGGGGCGGAAACGGTGACAAGGCAGGTCAGATGGCAGAGTCTCTTCCACTTGAAAAATATGTGGAAGCGGCTAAGAAGTTTGAAGACCATCCTGCTGTATGGGGCATTGACATGGGCGATGAGCCCTCTGCATTGGACTTTGACCACTTTGGCAAGGTTACCAACTGCGTGCAGACTATATTCCCCAGACAGTTCGGATATCTCAACCTGTACCCCAACTATGCTTCCGTGGCGCAGAACACCGCGCAGCAAACCGTAAATCAGCTGGGCACCGCGACATACGCAGAGCATATTGAGGAATACTGCAAAAAGGTTCCGCTTGACTACATCAGCTTTGACTTCTACCCTTATGCCCTCAGAGACACCGTAAGAGGAATCTCAGGTTGCCTGGAAAACTTCCGTGTGGTTGCCGATGCCGCAAGACGTTACGGCAAGAGCCTGTGGTATGTTCCCCAGGTCAACTCCTCAAAGCCCGAAGAATGGATTAGCGAAAACAGACTTCGTTTTCAGGCATTCACCGCCATGGCATTCGGTGCAGAATCCATCATCTGGGCTTGCTACACCGCAGGATGGTGGCATAATCAGGTGCTTGATGCCAACGGTGAAAAGACCGAGCAGTATGAAAAGCTCAAGACCGTAAACAAGGAAATTGCAACACTGGGTGTTCCTTACATGAAGTACCGCAACACCTACACTCACTTTGTAGGTATGTCCGCCGACAGCGAGATCGTGTCTATGGTTAATCAGGCTCCTGTCGAACAGCTTGACAACGGCTATTTCAGAGGTCTCAAGAGCGATGCGGGTCAGGCGCTTGTTGTGGGTGACATGACATCGCGTATCAGCAATGACAAGAAGGCTGTATTTGTGGTTGCCGTTGATGATTACAGGGATTTGGATGCCAAGAGCTCCAACATCGTATTCAAGTGCGACTGCAGAGCTGTTGTTGCATACGGCAAGGACGGCAAGGTCCCCGTAAACTACGATGCGGAGACAGGTGTATATTCCATCGCTATCAGGTCCAATGAAGGCATTCTTATTGAAGCTATATAAATAATGTTAAATTGCGAATCCGCCGGGAAATTTACCTCGGCGGATTTTTTGTGATGAACGATATTTAATAAAAAAGAGCACGAATTTTATATTGACTTTTCTGTAAATATGTGTTATATTAAAGGCACACAGATAACGTTAATATCCAAAAATGAAAAATGAGAGGTATTTGTTATGAATACGAGAATGGACAGAAGCCGTCTTAATCTCGGCGCGTACATCCTTAAGCCTTATGCAAGAACCGAGGAGCATATCCGCGGTATAAAAGAAGCCGGTCTTGATTTCATAGTTTGTATGGAAAATGACCGTGCAACTTTGGATCTTTTTGCAAAATACGGTCTTGGTCTTGCTGCTGCAAGCGGCGTTCTCCCCGGCTGGTGGGGCGGCGACGGTAATAATGCAGGCAAAATGGCTGAAACCAACCCTATCGAAAAGTATGTTGAAGCAGGCAAGAAGTTTGAAGACCATCCCGCTGTGTGGGGTGTAGACATGGGCGACGAGCCCAGTGCGCTGGACTTTGACCATTACGGCAAGGTTACCAACTGTGTTCAGACAGTGTTCCCCAAGCAGTTCGGTTATCTTAACCTGTACCCCAACTACGCTTCCATAGCAAAGAATAACTCTCAGGAAACCATAAATCAGCTGGGTACCGCAACATACGCAGAGCACGTTGAGGAATACTGCAAGAAGGTTCCGCTGGACTACATTTGCTATGACTACTATGTTTACTCTACCAGAAATATTTCCGGTTGTATGGAAAACTTCCGTATAGTTGCGGATGCCGCAAGACGCTACGGCAAGAGCTTCTGGTTCGTTCCCCAGGTAAACTCCTCCAGACCCGAAGAATGGCTGAGTGAAAACCGTCTGCGTTTCCAGGCATTCACCTCCATGGCATTCGGTGCGGAGACTATCATCTGGGCTTGCTACACCGCAGGCTGGTGGCATAATCAGGTGCTGGACGACAAGGGCGAAAAGACCGAGCAGTACGCAAAGCTTCAGACAGTAAACAAGGAAATTGCAACTCTGGGCGTTCCTTACATGAAGTATCGCAACACCTACACCCACTTTGTAGGTATGTCTGCCGACAGCGAAATTATGGCTAAGGTCAACCAGGCTCCCGTAGAACAGCTTGACAACGGCTATTTCAGAGGCCTCAAGAGTGATGCGGGTCAGGCACTTGTTGTAGGTGACATGACCTCCCGCACCAACAATGACCAGAAGGCTGTATTTGTAGTTGCTGTTGACGACTATATGGATGCAGATACCAAGAGCTCCAACATCGTATTCAAGTGCGACTCCAGAGCGGTTGTTGCATACGGCAAGGACGGAAAGGTCCCCGTAAACTACGACGCGGAAACAGGCATGTACTCCATCGCCATCAAATCAAATGAGGGCATTCTTATCGAAGCTATTTAAGTAACGCTTAAAGGCAAATCCGCCGAGAAATTTACATCGGCGGATTTTTTATCCCATCGATATATCATAAAAAAATGGCACGATTTTAATAGAAAACACGATGTGTTCACTATTGACAATTTATTTGTTTGTTTGTATAATATAAATGTGTAATATTCACGCAAAATAAGTTGTATGCAATTTTGATGTAAATAATTCAAAGGAAAGGGAAAAATTATGAAGAAAACCATGACATTGCGCATTTGTCTGATGGCTTCATTATTGGCACTGTGCCTTGCAACCGTGTGCTTTGCGGCGGTAAGTGTCAATAACGCTTCGTCCGAAGTGGGACCCCAGGTAATACTTACGGCAACCACCGATGCGGCGTCTCCCACATATCAGTGGTATGAATGTGAGGAAGACGGAACAATCATCAAAAGTATTGATGGTGCAACCGATAAGGAGTACAAGCCTTATGTAGATGTGGCAGGCGAAACCTACTACAAGGTAGTGGTAAACGGCACAGAAGAAGCTGTTGCTACCGTTACGGGTACCATGCCCACCGAGCCTATTGTGTTCATGTTCAACAACGAGGCTGACCTTGAAAGATGGAACAAGCGCTCCAACACAGATAAGGAATTTGCCAATATCGATGGCAAGGCCTCCTTCGGTTATACTCCTGTAAATGACGGTTCTACCGATTTCAAAAATGAGGATGTAAATGACTTTTACATTCAAGGTTATCCTTATGTTGTAATCAGCGTAAACTATCCCGACTACACCTCAAACACTCTGGATGTTTACATGGCAACCGACCGCAAATTCCCCGACGGTCCTCCGTATGATTATTCGTTCTCTTCCGCATATACCGGAATTCAGACTGTTTGCAATCAGGGCTTCAACAAGCTTATTCTCAATACCACTACCGCAAAATATGAAAACTATATAAATGGTGTTAAATCCACAAGCGGAACTGCAAACGGTGATGGTATCGGCGGCGGTAACTGGAAGGGAAAAATAAACCATTTCAGACTTGACTTTTCCAACAAAAATGAAGGCAAGAAGTGCTATATCGAGTACGTAGGCTTCTTCCCCACAGAGAAAATGGCGCTGGATTATGCAGGTGCTATGCCTCTTGACAGCGAAGCAAAGCCTTTCACCGATGCACTTGATAAGGCTGTTGCAGACGGTAAATTCAAGATGAATTTCTGCGAAGCGGAAACAAATGATGCTGTTGTGGCAAACGCAAAGGCATTGGTTGAAACACTTACCGCAGATGCTGCTGCGGCTCTCAAGCAGAAATATAATACTGTTGAAGTAAGCGTTGCAAACGGTGCTTTCAGCCGTCCCAATGCTTATGCCGCAGGTACATATACCTTTGACGCACGTATTCTCATAGGCGACGACCCGTTCCACCGTTCTCTTGTTTCTAAGAAAATAGTTATGGAGCTGGAGGAAAAGCCACAGCCTTTGGTTGTGACCTTCGACTCAAAGGATAAGATAAGTGATAAGTATATGTGGGGTGTAAAGGGTACCAAAACCTCATTTACATTTGTTGAAAAGGGTACGACTCTTGATGGTCAGAGCACTGCTGAGGATCGCTCCTTTATGCGTATGACCTCATCTATGGACACTTCGTCAGATGCCCCCGATGTTGTTCAGGTTTACTATAACGGCTTTGATGACCATACCGGAAATCGTTTCAACTATCAGGACTATCCCTACATGAAGATTTCCTACCGACGCAATGTGCCCGCGCTTACTAAAAAGGATGGCAGCGGCGCAGATACCGAGACGATGATGATATACACCGCGACAAATAACCCGTCGTACTTCATACGCCGCGGTACTGCCACCACTCCCGTATGGGAACAGCTTGTTGTGGATATGCGTAAGGCTAAGGTTACCAATGCTATATCATTCTACGCAGATAAGGCTGTAACTCCTTCCTCCTACGGTACTATGACAATGGGCGTAGAGCCGCAGGGCAAATGGGATGAGTGCACTCTTTCCGAAACCGAGCCTCCCATCAAAATCCGTCTTAGCCGTTACGGCAGAGAGGAAAGAACCATAGACTTTGAGTACATCGCTTTCTTCGCTTCCGAGGAAGAAGCAAGAATGTACCCCAAGGCACTTCCCACCAACGCGGAATACGATACCGATAACCTTAAGCAGAGCAACAAATTTACTGCCGATACAGGCGTTGTTACCAAGGCACAGGCTGAAGCGGCGGCTGAAAAATACCTCAGCGGATTTGTATTTGCTACCAAATATAATATAGATAAGGAAAATGCTGTATTTACCGACCCCTCTTCATCCGCACCCGGTTCTTACGTGTTTGATGTATGGTTCGGCGGTGAAAAGGTAGAGGAATATACAGTTCAGGTTACTATGACCATTCCTCAGCTTGCAAAGCCGGTTATTATGTATGCCGACACCACCACCACCATGCAGTCCATTACTTCCTCCAACGGAAAAATGAAGCTGGAGGATGGTGTTATCAAGCTTTCTGTAAATAATCCTGCAAAAGAGGACGGCTTCTGGCTGGTTCCTACCTTCCCGGGCTCCATTCCTCAGTTCAGCGTACCCTCGCTTCCTTTCCTTAAAGTAAGATATAAAATGAGCGGTATCACCAAGAAGACCGACGGCAGCGCCGGCGACACATCTGCTATCAGATGTCAGTTCTACTTCTGGATGAGTGACCCCGCGTATTCGGCTCTTGGCAATACCCCCTCTTATCGCGAATTCCGTCCCTACGGCGGCAATTTTGAAGACGGCGACGAGCTGGAAATCATTGTAGACACTTCTTATATCACCTCTGCCAATGCCAACAGCGTTGTATGGGTAAGAAACCTTACAAAGGGCGAAACCACGTACAGAAATGTCAATGTGTACTCTTACCGCAACGAGGACGGCGGAACTGACAAGAATTACAGAGTAAATGCAAATACCAAGTATAAGGAAATGCGCCTTAACTTCTCCCGTAACGCAGACTATGACCGTTATGTGGAATTTGCATACGCAGGCTTCTTTGCTTCTCTTGACGAAGCAATGAAATTCAACTCCGACACCGAAACCGAGGCAAGACTTCAGCAGGCGGGTGCACAGCTTAAAGCCGCCGCGCAGACCGCAGTGCTGGAGTGGGGCGACGTGGCTATGGAAAAGACCGAAATCCCCGACAGCCAGGCATCTTTTAACCAAGACGGCACCTTTGACGTTGCGGGAGTCAAGACCAAGTCCGTAACCGCAATAAAGGGTATCAGAAGATGGGTTGTTGACCAGATAGGTCTGGACGGAAACGTTACCATCACCGATTACACCCCTGCAACCGCTACCACCAAGGGAAATGTGACATTTGATATTACTCTTGAAAGCGGATATAAGTCCGTCAAGGTTGAGGATATAACACTGACATTTGGGGAAAAGCCGGAAGATTACATCATGTGGCGCTTCAATGACCCCGAAATACTTTCCAAAATAAATATTCTTAATCCCACCGTGGGCAAGATTGAAGACAATCTTCTCAAGCTGGAGCACATGGATCAGTACAATGGTGCAAACTTCACCATTTCACTGGATACTGCCGACTTCAATTCTCCTGCATTCAAGCTCCAGAACTACTCTTACATGCTGTTGAAATACAGACGTCTCTATGAGACCTCTACTCTCAGCTTCGTGTTCAACACTCAGGAGGGCACCTCCGGAAGCACCAGCCGGATGGGTCTCGGTTGGTATGCAGACCAGTGGTACTACTCTTTGCTTGATGCAAACGTGCGTGATAAGGTTACTCCCTGGGTATATAACTACAATATGGAGACCAACACGCTTGAAAAGAACTATGTTGACCCCAAGCTGGGCGCTCCCGAAGCACCCGATTACCGCGGAAGTGCCAGAACCTTCACTATGCAGATAGGCTCCTTCAAGCACTCCAAGCGCGGTGCGGAAATCGAGTATATCGCATTCTTCCCCTCCATGGCGGATGCAAGAAACTATGTAGAAAATCTTGAAGTCTTTGAGGATGCGGTTGCAGATACCTCTATGGAGCTTAAAGGCTATACCGCCGACACGGTTTCCTACTATGACGGTAACACCAAGGCAATTGCCGAAGCCAAGGCTAAAGCAGTAATTGAAGATAAGCTCAGCGCTCCCGGCGTTGACGTAGCTATTTCCACCGTAAACTACACCGCTCCCGTTCTCGACACCACCGACGGAAGCTATGTATTTACCGCTACCGTAACAAAGGGCGGTAAGACGGTTTACACCGCTGAAAATATCACCTTTACAATTTCCAAGGAAATTGACAACAGCGCAGTTGTATACAGATTCACCAACCCCGATTACATCAAGACCATCGCAGGTGCAAAGGCTGAATACGACTATAAGGCAATGAAGCTTATCAACAAGACCTTCACCTTTGAAACACTTGCGGCTAATCCCAATGTTTCCGAGGCTTACAATGTAATGGCACTTGACGCAACCTACACCGGAAGCGTTACCGCACTTATCAACGGTACAACTACCGTTAACGCAGATGATAATGGTTACTTCGACATCAGCGCAGTTACCGATGCGATTGACACTGTTGAGTTCACCTTCGAGGATGCAGACGCACAGATCGTTGCACTTGGCTTCTTCGCAGATGATACCGCGGCTGATGCTTATGACTTTGACGCAGTTCCCGCGGCACTCACAACTGCGGCGTCTAAGTTCACCGATACAAGCTATGCACTTGAAAACAGCAAAACCCTTGCCGATGTCAAGGTTTACACCAGACAGAAGCTTACTCACGAAAAACTTAAAGACACCGATGCTTATGTTGTCGATATAACCTATTCCGATTATATCGCTTCAACAGAAACAAAAACAGGTTCAGTAAAAATCACCGTTAAGCTCGCTTACGGCGAAAAGTCAGCAACCTGTTACACCGATAAAGTATTTAACGTAACTATTCCCGTTGACACCGACAGAGTTGTTGCCACCGCTCCCAGCAAGGGACACGAATTCCTGGGCTATGATACTATCACAGCCTCCAAGAGCTTCGCTTCTGCACCTATGACGCTTGAATTCAACATCAGGGTTGCTAAAGCTCAGCTCAGCGGCGACATGAATATTCTTAAAAACGGTACTGTGGCTGTGAAGCTGTCCAACGGTAAGATAGTTTGCGGCGGAGTTTCCTCTTCTACCACACTTAAGGCTGATACCTGGACACATGTTGCTATCACCTCCGACGGTGAGATATATATCAATGGAACACTTGATAACAGCGGCAACACGATTTCCTTCAAGACAGACGCTCCCGTAATAGGCGAGGGCTTTGTGGGACACCTGCTTGACGTGCGTTTCTGGAGCGATATCCGCACCGAGGCTGAAATCAAGGCTAACATGACAAACCGCACCGACAGCGATGCACTTCTTGCAAACTGGATGCTCAATGCAGCAAACTACAAGTGGCTGGAATACTTTGACTCCTCCGCTAATGAAAACACTGCAACCTTCAAGAGCACCGGCTGGTACAAGCTTGAAGCAGGAATGCAGGGCGATTACTCCATGATTCACTTCGGTGATACCCAGAGCTATTTTGCCAATGCTCCGTTCAGCTATAACAGACTTCCCGAAATGTTCAAGTGGATGGCAGACAACAAGGATAAGTACAACATAGGACAGCTTACACTTCTTGGTGACGCAACCCAGACCAACACCTTCTTTGAATGGGAAGTTATCCGCGAATCCTTTGACTTTATCGAAGGCAAGATCCCTTACACAATTCCCCTCGGAAACCACGACTATCCGTCTCCTTCTTCCGGCGTAGGTGCGGAAATCCGCGATACCGCAAAATTCCGCAACGCTTTCCCGTATGATGATTACCTCAAATCCTACGGTCCCGAGGGCGACAATACCTTCGGCGGCACCTTCCGTGGCGAAAAGGATCTTACCAATATGTACAGCCTTGTAACCATCGGCGGAGTTGACTACATCTTCTTCTCCCTTGAATACGGTCCTCGCGATGAAGTGCTTGACTGGGTAGGCGAGACTCTTATCAAGTACCCCGAAAGACAGGCGGTAATTTCTACCCACTGCTACTTTGAAATGAACGGTACTCTCAGCTTCTACAACTCTACCACCAACGCTCAGTTCAGCGACGGTAACGAGGGTATTGACATCTACAACAAGATAGTTACCAAGTACCCCAACGTGATTCTTGTAACCTGCGGACACTCTCAGGGCGATGACTCCAAGCAGCAGCCTCATAACAGAGGCAGCGGATATAAGGATTCTCCCACCTCCAATGACTTCGGTGGAGATGCCGTTCAGATACTCTCCGACTGCTCCGCATACGCACTTAACTATCCCGATGGCGTTAACTACGGCTACGGCTCCAAGGAAGCAAACAGCGTTGCTTTCGGCGCAGATGAAGGGCTTATCTTCATGATGATGTTCGAGGACGGAGGTAAGACAATGCATACCTATGTATACTCTCCTCTCCACGACTCATTCTTCCGTAGCGTAAACGAGCAAACTCACACCATTAAGGATATCAAGGCTCAGCCCACCCTCAACGTAGTAGGCACCGAGCTCAGAGAAGCCGACACCGAGCTTCCCATGGGTATGCGCTTCAAGATGACACTTTCCAAGAGCTACAAGAACTTCGCTGAGCCCAACAAGATTGAAGTCAAGGGCTACGGCATGGTGCTTGTACCTGAAGATGTTGTTGAAGAGGGCGTCGAAGTAACTGCCGATATGTTCAAAGGCACAAACCTTGAAAACATGGTTGCAGTAGAAGAGTGCAGTGATGCCATGTACTACAACGACAAAAACAGAACAGACTTTACCGTTGTTGTTCACAGCATTCCCACTCCCGAAACCGATAACGGTGTGGCATACTCCACAGAAATTCTTGCAAGAGCATACGTTGACTATACCGTCAACGGCGGCGAGGTACAGAGACTGTACAGCTACAAGACTCTGACCTGCTCCATGAATGACCTTGTAAACGCAGACTGATAAATAATTCGCAATTTTTAATTGATGCTGAAAACCGTGGGATTTTCCCACGGTTTTCTTCGTCTTGCCATTCACGGCGAACATAATCTTGCACACTGCCATGATGAGTGAACGCAGTCAGCCGAAGTGTTTTTTATTCAGACCGCAAAATCGCGCAAATAATAAAAATATATCAAAAAATAAAAAAATATTGATTATTTTTCAAAAACTATTGACAAATCGTTAAATTGGTAATATAATTGTTTATGTATCATTATGCGAAGTAAAAGGGTACCCTTTTACTTGTGCACAGTTTACTGTGCACAATATACATTATTATATATACTTACAGCGCTTTTCGCTTCGCAAAAAAATATTTATTAATTTATAAGGAGTACATATTATGAAAAGAATTATTGCTTTGCTTGCAATCTCTTTAGTGATGTGTCTTGTCTTCGCGGCAAACGTATTTGCCGACGACCTTGTTACTTATGTACGCTTCAACAGCCAGGCTGCTGTTGATAAGTATATAAACAGCAGTGGTGACGGTGATATCTGGTTCGCTTATGATGAGACCGAAGGCGCGTTGTTCTTCACTTACAAAACGAATGACACCGCCAATTATACCGACGCACACATCAGATTTTTATTTGATCAGGCAATTCCCACAGGTGCAGAGGGATACGATTATATGCGTATTACCTACAAAATGCCCGATACCGCTAATTCCCATAAGCCTAACGGAATGGAAATCGGCGGATTTGACACTCAGCAGACCGTCGTTTACCCTAACTATTACACAGGTACAGATGGTGGAAAATATAGTAACATATATATATCCCAGACGGCTGACAACACGGTCAGACAGTTGTACAAAGGCGGTCTCAGCAGCGTTAAAAATGGTGCCGGAACTGTTTTTTGTACGGCAGTTAACGACCTCCGCGTTGACTTACCCAATTTGGTTAACAAAGGTGGTTATGCCGAGGTTTACATTTACGACATAGGCTTCTTCAAGTCCGAGAAAGAGGCAAAAGCTTCTCTGGATACCACTGTTACACCGGGCGAGGGCGCAAACTGGACCTTTGCTCTCACCGACTTTTTGGGCTCCGACGGCAAGTCTATGGGCGCAAAGATAACCAAGGTTGATGACAATAACTGGACTGTAAAATTCCCCTACGGAACCACCGATACTCAACTCGCGGCTGTTAAGCCCGTATTTACCAAGTCTTCCGATGCTTCTGCAAAATTTGACAGAAACGGCGAGGCTGACAGCAGTAATGTTCATCCCACCCCCACAGAAATAACAAGAGAAGCAGTTAATTTGTATCAGTACGGTGAACGCCGCGGCTCATTGGCTAAGGTTGTTACCTCCGGCAGCACTGCTATTGACCTTGCTTCTTACGCCGGCGAGGACAAAGCTGCTACCTTCACTCTTTATCAGAAGGGTGCAGTGCTTGAGTACATCAACGTTACTTACAGCGTACAGACCAAGGATGAAGCAGGTGTAAATTATATCAGCTTCAACAGCCAGGCTGCAGTTGATAAGTATGTTTCGGGTACTGAGGGCGCATGGTATGACACTGCCAATGAGAAGTGGATTTCGACGGCTAACGTTCCTCATACTGTTCCTTATGCGTATGATGATGACGAGGGTGCACTGCTGTACGCTCCTCTTACCCATTCGTCTATAGGAAATGACTGTAAAGTAAATTTTGTTTTTGACAAAACCATCGATGTAAGCACCGAAGGAAATAACTACAGATTTTTCCGTATGACCTATCGCCTTGCCACAGCTCCGCTTCTTGTTGTTCCGAACGGTGCAGCCGGCGGCGCTACAACAGGCGGTAACCTCTATTTCAACCATGCCGGAAAAGCAAGCAATGCCAGCATATCGACACGTTTTGATAACATATTTGGTGAAGCTGCCGGAAATAAAACTACTATTGTTGTTGATTTGAATTCTACGGCTAAACTGGCAAAAGACAATTCGTTACCCGGGTTTATCGATTCACTTCGTCTTGACCTTCCCGGTGCGACAACTGCAAACAAATACCATAATATATACGTTTATGACATAGGCTTCTTTGATTCGGAGCAGGCGGCTTGGAACTATCCGGCTCCCACCACTAAGGAAGACAGCATTCCCTGGACCCTTACGTTTACAGGCTTTAAGGATGCTAACGGCAATGATATAGCATATAAAAACCTTAAAAAGGTAGAAGGCAGCGACACCGAGTGGACCGTACAGTTCCCTGCCGGAACCGATACTTCTGCTATAAAGCCTGTATATACAGCAGAGACTGTTTACGGCGAGACAGGATATGCAAAAGCCTTTAGTACCAAAAACGCTGTCAATACAACCAAGGGACACTACACAACCTCCGGCGACAGAGGAACCATTGCGCTTTACAAAAATCCCGAGAAATTTGATCGTGCGAAGATTAACTCCGGTTCCACATCTGTTGATTTCGGTAATACCGGTAAAGTGGATTTTGAACTGTATCTGAAAGGCTCCACATATGAGATAATTACTCTCAATTACGAAATCCTTACCACCAGCGACAAGGATGTTGTAGATGACCTTGTTTCCAGAATTGATGCTTTGGATTTCGAAACCGCTTTGAGAGGCGCTTCCTCGTCCGAGGCGGTAAAGGCTGAAGTGGAAGCTCTTGTTGGTGGAGTTCTTACGCTCTACGAAGGCTCTGAAGCGGCTGTCAGCGTAACCGCTTTTGAGGCTCCGAGCAGCGAAATGGAAGGAAATGACTACTATGCCGGTACTGACGGCTCTGCTTCTTTCTCGATCGCAGTATCATACGGCACGGAAATTTCCGTAGTTCAGAATTTCACTGTTACAGTTGCACAAGTCGGAAAACCCATTATTATGAATTTTGCAAGCCCTGCTCTTATTGCAGCATTTGACGCAACTGCTGCAAACGTAGAGGCAAGAATAATCAAGGATGAAAATTGTCTGGGCGGTGCATACGCGAAGTTCACCAAGTTTGATGATCCCAATGCCGATTATAACTTGATTCTGACACCCGGCGTTGTATTCCCCAAGAACATTCACCTTAACGATTATCCCATCATTCTTATGCGTGCAAGACTTTCCCAGAAAAACGACTCTATTCAGGTGTTTGCAAAGGGATATAGTGCAGGCGGAACCCAGACTTACCTGAATGCAAACAATAACCTTGATAAATCCAACGAGGACGGCTGGTACACCGTTATTCAGGACTATACAAACAATGCAGGCTGGAAGGGACTTTGGAATACCAGCTACCTCAGAATCAGCCTGCTGAGATATGCAAACACCAAGAGAGAAATTGCAGATATAGACTATATCGGCTTCTTCAACAACCGCAAACAGGCACTTGATTTCATGGCAAATCCCACTTTGAACTATGACACCGTTTCCGAAAAGGACGGCGCCACCGCAACAATTGCTGAAGCTATTGAAGCAGTTGAAGCACTGGACGGTACCTACACAACCAATCCCGGTTCGCTTACCGCAAATCAGTGGGCACAGGCACAGGTAAAGAGTGTTCTCAACGGATACGGCTACACACTCGACAAGGATTACTACATTGCATTCAGAAAGACCGAAACCGCTCTGGACGATCCCGCTTCCAAGAGTAATGCGTACACCTACTTCACCGTAGTATTCACCGACAACTTCCTGAACGCTGCTTTTAAAGAGACAAAAGAGATAACCATGAGAGTTGTGGATAAAGCATTTGACGCTGAAATGCTGGGCGCACAGCTCAGAGCTGACGGCGAACGTGCTATCCGCTTCGGTATTAAGGTGAATGTTGCTACAAGCTCTGCTATTGCAGGAAGCATTCTCAATACCAATGTAAACAAGTTTGCTAACCTTGGCATTACTGCCGAGGAAGGAACAACCGTAACCTTCGGTACACTGGTTGTTCCCAAGGAAGCGCTTATCGCTGAACAGAAGGACGCTTCCCGTCTGACTCACGAGCTTATCGGTGGCGACAACAAGCTGTCCGGCACTGCGTTCTCAAGTAATAACACATTCAAGTATGATTATGACTATGATGTAATCGACGATGAAGCCGAGTTTATCTATGAAGTAGCAGAGGACGGCAGCTCCTTCGTATACACCACCGTTGTTACCAGCATCCCTCCGAATGACGGTGAGGTTGCTCTGGTTGCACGTGCATACGCTAAGATTACCGATAAGAACGGAAACGTTACTTACGTTTATGCTAACCCCATTGAGCGTTCCTTCAATGCATTGAGCAATCAGTGGTCTGACAAGACTATCTTTGACGATAGCTGCACCAAGTAAAAGCTGAACGTAAAAAAGAATAACATACAAAAAGGAATGTCCTTTCGGGCATTCCTTTTTTGTTTTTGCAGGGGAGAGTATAATTTGCAATGTGCTTTGGTGAACGCTGAAAATTTGCAATGTGTGCCCGACAGTGTGTGTACAAAACAGCATGCGTCCCACCTATTATCGGTCAAAAATCTACAAATTGACATATTATACAAAAAATCATTCAACTTTCACCGAAAATAGCATAAAATTTATATAAAAAAGCTATTTTTGTACTTGACAAAAAGTATAAATAATGGTAGAATAAACTGTAATTTTATTTTTACAATGGCAAGAAATCCGCAATCAATAATTTTATGAGGAAAGGAAAAGAAAAATGAAAGCAACCAAAACACTTCGCGTATTTCTGATTGTTTCATTGCTGGCGCTGTGCCTTGCGACCGTATGCTTCGCGGCAGTAAGCGTTAACAATCCTACATCTCTGGTTGGACCTCAGGTTACACTGACTGCAACCACAGATGCGGCAAATCCCACATATCAGTGGTATGAATGTGAGGAAGACGGAACAATCATCAAAAGTATTGATGGTGCAACCGATAAGGAGTACAAGCCTTATGTAGATGTGGCAGGCGAAACCTACTACAAGGTAGTGGTAAACGGCACAGAAGAAGCTGTTGCCACCGTTACGGGTACCATGCCTACCGAGCCTGTTGTTCTGCGTTTCAACAACGCGGCTGACCTGCAGTACTGGACAAGTGCAGATAACAAAGCACTTACCAAGTACGACGGCAAGGATGTATTTGTACATACCTTGAGAAGCAGCGGCGACGGTTACTCCAATTTTGCTGCATCCACTGTTGATGACATCTATCTCCAGGCGTATCCCTACATTGTAGTAAGCCTGCATGTTGACGGCGCAACCGCCAACTCCACCGACCTGTACTTTAACGCTGACCGTCCCGAGTCTAAAAAGGGCGGAATCACTTTCCGTGCTGCCGGTATGGATAACACGTACTTCGGTGATGGCTTCGGCAAGTTGCTTGTAGATACCAAGGAACTGAAATATTATTCATATAAGCCCGACGGCACTGTTGTTTCTGCAACCGGAAAGTCTTTTGCCCCCCCTGCAGGAGAGGCATATTTAGGAAGACTTGTCAACGGTATGCGTGTTGACTTCATCAATCAGGCAGCCAATGCCGGTAAGAAGTGCTACATCTACTACATGGGCTTCTTCCCCACAAAGCAAATGGCACTTGATTACGCAGGCGAAATGCCTTACGATGATGATGCAAAGGATATTTTTGATGCTATCGAGGGTATCTCCATGCCCTATGGCGCAGCCTCCGGCAAGGACGCTGTTGAAGCTTATGCCGAAGCACAGGTTAATGCTCTTACAGCGGATGTAATCGAAGGTATTGATGCTGAAACCGTGCTCACCTTCAAAGGCGGAGAATATAAGCCCGCGGCTGACTGCCGTCAGACAGGTACATACACCTTCACCGTTGCTCTTACCATCGGTGACAAGCCCTTCCGCCGTACTATCGTTGAAAAGGAATTCACCATGACTCTGGCGGCTAAGCCCCAGACCGATGTATTCCTGCCCGACGTTTCAGTAACGATAGGCGAGCCCACCACCCTTACCGTAGAGGTTAAGAGCGGTATTACCGCAACCTCTTACCAGTGGTATTCCTGCGATGATGCAGAAGGAACAAATCCCCAAATCATGACAGGCGAAACAAACGCTTCCTATACTGTTGCGGCATCTGAAGAGACAGGCGTACGCTACTATAAGGTAGTTGTAAATGGTGACGAAAGCCTCAGTTGTGTTGCGGCTGTTGCTACCGAATATCCCACCGAGCCTGTTATTTTAAAGTTTAACAACGCTCAGGCACTTAAATGTTTAGGCGGTTCAACCTTTACCTTGGAAAACATTTCCGGCACCGTTGCTATGAAATTCACTCATAAAGAAGGTGCAAAGGAAGACAATATAACCATCGGTGCTTCCTACATTAATGATTTTTACATTCAGGCATATCCCTATGTCGTAATAAGCGCAAGCTATCCCGAGCATGCTACCAATAACCTTGATATGTATATGGGTACCGATGCTTACTCCGACAGCGAAAAGTCGTATGGCTTCAACACCGCGTATACAGGTGTTACTACCACCTGCGGAGAAGGCTTCCACAAAACTATTATAGATACCACAGACCGTGATCCCTCCGACGGATTTAACAAAGCTTATAAAGGTAAGTTTACTTCGCTCAGATTCGATTTCTCCAACGGTGTGGAAAATGGCGGAAAGCCTGTTTACGTTGAGTATGTCGGCTTCTTCTCTTCACTGGAGGATGCAAAGGCTTACGCAGGTGAAATGCCTGATGACAGTGCGGCTCAGCCTATCATCGACGCTATTGAAGCGGCTGAAGCTGAGGGCGACCTTTCCATCGCATTCTGTGATGCGGAAAATGAAACTGCCGCTGCCGCTGCTGCGCTTGAAATGATCAATGCTATGACCACAGAGGCTGTTGAAGAGCTTAAGGCTGATTACAGCATTGTTGATTTCAGAATAGCAAATGCGAAATACACCCGTGCTTCTCCCACCGGCAAGGGTACTTATACTCTTGACGCACAGGTTCTTGTTGGTAACGAGCCCTTCAAGTGCTCTCTTGTTTCCACAAGTGTTACAATGGACCTTCTGGAAAAGCCTGCACCTGTTGTTATGAAGTTTGATTCTCAGGCACAGGTTGACGCGGCGGCTCCCGCTGCTGTTGAAGGTACTTTAACAAAGAGCTTTGTTACCGAAGGCGACCGTGGCTTCATGCGTATTGTAGCATCAGGTAAGGACAAAGGAGAGGCTCAGGTTAACTATACAAATTTCTACAGCAACACAGACAAAAAGTTCAACTTCCAGGATTATCCTTACATGAAGATATCCTACAGAAGAAATGTACCTACTTCTCTGAAGACCAACACCGGTGCAACTACAACGGAAACTATGATGATTTATGCTCAGAAAGATAACAGTCCGTCTTACAAGATTGGACGTGCCGGAACTGAAACTGCTGTTTGGGAACAGCTCATTGTTGATATGCGTGAAGTAGGTGTTGAAAACTCCATTGCATATTACGCAGATGGTGCGGCTACTCCCACTTCCTACGGCAAATTGGTAGCAGGCGGAACAGCTAGCACTTGGGATAAGTGCGTTATAGGCACCGATACCACTCCTATCGAAATCCGCCTTACCCGTTACGGTATGGAAGAAAGAACTATTGATTTCGAATACATCGGCTTCTTCGCTTCCGAGGATGAGGCTAAGATGTATCCTCAGGCACTTCCCGAAAACGCAACCTACGATGTTGAAACACTCACCGCAGCAAACAAGGTGACCGCACCTGCCGGTGTTGTAACCAAGGCGCAGGCTGAAGCGTACATTGAGGACTACCTCACCAACTTCGTATTTGCAACCAACCCCAACATGGACAAAGAAAATGCAGTATTTACCGCTCCTTCTTCTTCAGGTGCAGGCAGCTACGTGGTTAATGTATGGTTTGGCGGCAGCAAGGATGAGGGATATATCGTTCCCGTTACTCTGACAATGGAACAGCTCCCCGAGCCTGTTATCATGTACACCGACTCTACCACCGTTATGAACACCTTCGGTGCAGATAACGCAAATCTCAAGCTGGAAGACGGTGTTGTTAAGATGACAACAAAGAAAGCCTCCAACGATGACGGCTTCTTCCTGCTTGCTAAGCTTCCCACCTCCATGCCTAACTTTAACGCAACCTCGCTTCCTTACCTCAAGATGAAATACACCATGAGCGGTGTCAGTGTGGATGCTAACGGAAATCCCGTTAATTCTGCAAATGTTGCCGGACAGTTCTTCTTCTGGATGACTGACCCCAACAATTCCTCTATTGCCAACGCTCAGGTACCCTGCCTCGGCTTCAAGCCCTACGGCGGAAGCTTTGAGGACGGCGACACAATCGAGCTTATTATGAATGTAGGCTTTGTTGCAGCGGGCGACAAGGGCAAGGAAAACGGCTACTGGGTAAGAAATATCACCAAGGGCGAAACCGAATACACCGGTTACAAGTTCTCCAGTGCACGTTACGAGTATGAAAAGACCGGATACGAGAATGTAAAGAGAACAGATACCACCAGATATACTCAGATTCGTTTCAACCTTGCACGTCAGGCAAACCTCAACAGAAGTGCAGAGGTTTACTACGCAGGCTTCTTCCCCTCGCTTGATGAAGCTATGGCATTTGATTCAGATGCAGATACCACTGCAAGACTTAATGCCGCAGCAGATCAGATATCAGGTCTTTCCGCAGTAGCTCCCTGGGGTGATGTTGCTAAGGAAAGAACCGAAATCTCCGATGAAAAGGCAACTCTCAATAAGGACGGCACTGTTAACTTCGCAGGTCTTAAGACCCAGACCGTATTCGCAACCAACGGTCTTAAGAAGTGGATCAACAGCATGACAGGTGCCGAGGGTCCTGTTACCATCAACGGCTACACTCCCGCAACAACCACCGAAAAGGGTAACATAACCTTTGATATCATTCTTTCCAGCGGATATCAGACAAAAGAAGTTAATAACGTTACAATCAACTTTGCCGAGAAGCCCGATGATTACATCATGTGGCGCTTCAACGACCCCGCAATACTTTCCAAGGTTTCTATCAACTCTCCCATCAAGAAGATTGAGAACAACGTACTTAAGATGGAAGAACCCAGCCCCAAGAATGCAGGCAATATGATTCTTGAAATTGAGGTCAGCGACTTCGGCACCGAGCCTTTCCACCTCATGGATTACTCCTACGTACTGATGAAGTATAAGCGTGACGGCGATATTTCTCCCGCGGCTTATAAGTTCACCAACGCGGAAGGCGTAACCGGCAACATCAGCAACATGGGCTGGGGCTGGCAATCCGGCGACTGGTATTACACTCTGCTTGATACCACCGTACGTGACCTGTACACCCCCTGGTCCTACAACATGAACCTTACTACCGGCAAGCTCGTTGACATTCTGGCTACCAAGGGCTACGGCATTCCCACTGCGGCGGCTATTTCCGGTACCGCAAATAAATTCAGCTTTGACTTCGGTACACGTAACTTCGCAAAGCGCAGTGCTGAAATCGAGTTTATCGCATTCTTCCCCTCAATGGCAGATGCAAGAAACTATGTTCAGAACATCGAAAAGCTTGAGGATGCAGTAAGCGATACCACCGCCGAGCTTAAGGGTTATACCGCAGATACCGTTTCCTACTATGACGGTAACACTGAGGCAGTGGCTGAAGCTAAGGCAAAGGCTATCATTGAAGATAAGGTTTCCGCAAAGGGCGTAAATGTAGCAATAACCAAAGTAAGCTACACCGCACCTGTTCAGGATACCACCGACGGAAGCTATGTATTCACCGCAAAGGTAACTCTTGACGGCGAGGATGTTTACACCACCGACGAAATCACCCTTACCATAGGCAATGCGGTTGATAACGATACAATCGTATACAGATTTACCAACCCCGAATACATCAAGACCATCGCAGGTGCAAAGGCTGAATATGACTACAAGTCTATGAAGCTTGCAGGCAACAGCTTCACCTTTGAAATGGGTGCAGATAAGCCCAACGTTTCCGAGGCATATGCTGTTATGGCGCTTGACGCAACCTACACAGGAAGCGTTACCGCACTTATCAACGGTACGGCAACCGTTACTGCAGATGAGAACGGTTACTTTGACATCAGCGCAGTTACCGACGCAATCGATACTGTTGAGTTCACCTTCGAGGATGCAGATGCGCAGGTTGTTGCACTCGGCTTCTTCGCAGATGATACCGCGGCTGATGCTTACAGCTTTGATGCAGCTCCCGCAGTATTTGCCACAGCAATGGCTAAGTTCAGCGGCACTCACAACTATGCACTTGCAGACAGTAAGACCATCTCCGATGCAAAGACATACAGCTACAAGACTTATGTTCCCGACAAGCTTTCCGGCACCGGTGTTGGATTTGCACAGCTTACCTATGACAACTATGTTGCTTCCACCACCACCAAGGGCGGTTCTATCGATGTAACCGTTACTTTGGCTTACGGAGACATCACAGCTACCTACTACACAGATGTTACCTATACTGCAAATCTGGCAATTGACCCCTATGATTCAGATCCCGTAACCACCAGCAAGGGACATCATTTCATGGGCTATGATACCATCACTGCTCAGAAAGCGTTCGCAAGCGTACCCCAGACCCTTGAGTTCAGCATCAAGGTCGCACAGGGTCAGCTCTCCGGCACAATGGAAATCGTAAAGAACGGTTCCACCATTGTTAAGCTGGTTGACGGCAAAATAACCATTGGTTCCTTGGTTGCTTCCGCGGCTCTTACCGCAGATACCTGGACACATGTTGCAATTACCGCAGACGGTAAGCTGTATATCAACGGCGAGCTTGATAAGACCGGCACTGCAGTAAGCTTCTACACCGATGCACCTGTTATCGGTCAGAAGTTTGCAGGCGAGCTGTATGACGTACGCTTCTGGAGCGATATCCGCACCCCGGCTGAAATCAATACCAACAAGGCTACCCGCAACGATAGCGACGGTCTGCTTGCAAACTGGATGCTGAATGCGGCAAGCTATGAATATCTGACTCTGGAATACAAGGATGCATCTGCAAACAACAACACCGCAACCTTCAAGAGTACCGGTTGGTACAAGATGGAAGCCGGCATTCAGGGCGACTACACCATGTTCCACTTCGGTGATACTCAGAGCTACTTCGCAATTGATCCCCGTGACTATAACAGACTGCCCGAAGTATTCGAGTGGATTGCAGACAATAAGGATAAGTACAACATCGCACACGTTTCACTTATCGGTGACGCAACTCAGAACAGCACCGTATTTGAGTGGGATGTAATCCGCGAATCCTTCAAGCTTATTGAGGGCAAGATTCCTTACTTCATACCTCTGGGCAACCACGACTATCCGTCACCCTCCTCCGGTGTAGGTGCGGAAATCCGTGATACTACCAACTACCGCAACGCATTCCCGTTTGATGAATATCTGGCGGCATACGGACCTGAGGGCGACAACACCTTTGGTGGTACCTTCAGAGGCGAAAAAGACCTTACCAACATGTACAGCCTTGTTAGCGCAGGCGGAGTTGATTACGTCTTATTCTCTCTGGAATACGGTCCTCGTGATGCAGTTCTTGACTGGGTAGGCGAAATTCTTACCAAGTACCCTGAAAGACAGGCAGTTATCTCTACTCACTGCTACTTCTCTACTGACGGTACACTCACCACATCTAACTCTACCACCAACAGAGAATTCAGCGACGGTAACGAGGGTATCGACATCTACGAAAAGATTGTTGCAAGATATCCCAATGTTCTGTTCGTAACCTGCGGACACTCTCAGGGTGATGACTCCAAGCAGCATCCTCACAACAGAGGAGATAACTACAAGGATTCTCCCACCGGAAACGATTTCGGAAGCTATGCTATCCAGATACTTTCCGACATTTCCGCATACGCAATGAACTACCCCGATGCAAGCCTGCCTTATGGCGCTGACGGCGGTTACGGCTCTAGCAAGGCTAACCTTGTTCAGTTTGGTGCAGATGAAGGTCTTGTATTCATCATGGCGTTCTCCAACGGCGGAAAAACTATGCACTCCTATGTATACTCTCCTCTCCACGACGCGTTCTTCCGCTCCGTAAACGAGCAGACTCACGAGGTTCCCGAAATCGAAGTTCAGCCTTCTCTCAATGTTGTAGGCACCGAGCTCAGAGAAGCCGAAACCGAGCTTCCCATGGGTATGCGCTTCAAGATGACTCTTTCCAAGAGCTATGAGAACTTTGGTGAAAACAACAAGATTGAAGTTCAGGGCTACGGCATGGTGCTTGTACCCGCAGATGCTGTTGAAGAGGGCATGGAAGTGACTGAAGATATGTTCGACGGCACAGCCCTTGAAGAACTGGTACTGGTTGAAGAGTGCAGTGATGCCATGTACTACAACGACAAAAACAGAACAGACTTTACCGTTGTTGTTCACAGCATTCCCACTCCCGAAACCGATAACGGTGTGGCATACTCCACAGAAATTCTTGCAAGAGCATACGTTGACTATACCGTCAACGGCGGCGAGGTACAGAGACTGTACAGCTACAAGACTTTGACTTGCTCCATGAATGACCTTGTAAACGCAGACTGATAAATAATGCACAATTGATGCGAAAACAGCGGACTATGTCCGCTGTTTTCTTTTGTATGCAATAAAAAAGAGGTGCACCATGTGCACCTCTTTTGAACTCTATGATTTTTAGTCCAGTGTTACGAATACGCCTTCGCCGCAGGTCAGGTCGATGGTGTAAACACCGCGGTTGGGAGTAAGAACGGTGGGCTCTGCTTTGCGGTAGAGAGTCACTTTCTTTGCCTTGGTCTTGAACTTGACGGTTGCAGGCAGGTCGTCCCGGAATTCGGTCATGTTAACAATGGTGAACGCCTTGCCCTTGCCCTGTTTCTTTTCGAAGCAACCGAACAGCAAAGGCTCGTCGGATTTGATTTCGGTAAGAACGTCAAAATCCTTGTACTCGTTACTCATGCGCAGATAAGGCACTTTTTCGCTGTAATTGTGGGTGAAAGCGCCCAGATTCTTGTACTGAACAAATACGTCGGAAAGGTTCTGCATTTCCCACAGAACGGGCTGTATTGCGTAATATGCATCGGTAGGCTCGTTGGTGTAGATGTGAACAAGAGAGGGGAATTCGGGCGAGCCGTTGTAGTTCCACAGAAGAATACCGTTGCATCCGAAGGACAGCACGCTGTAACACTGCCAGCGGTATTCAGCCTCGTTGGGAGTACGCTTACTGTAATTCCAACCATAGGTCTGAATGCAACACCAGAAATCACGTTCTCTGCGGCGTGCAACCTCAGCCGCCTTGTTAATGGACTCGATGTAGTCCTTGTATGTGTTTTTTTCGCCGTACTGACCCCAGCTGAAGGGATAAATGTCGGTGGAAAGAACTCGGGATGTGAAGTGGTCACAGTAGCTGTCACAGTATTTGGTGAAAAGGTTGGGGTCAGAGTCGTAATACTCGATCTTGGCGGCATTTGCACCAAATTTGAACTGCGCGGCGTTGGCATACATGGGAAGCATGTTTATAAGTGAGGTATAGCCTGTTTTTTCCTCGAATTTGTTCATTATAGCACTCATCCAGGGGAAAGCATCGGTACCGGGCTCATCGTTGAAGAAACAGCCTGTAAATGAGGGGTGATGCTTGTAGGTTGCTATCATTGCCTCGGGATCGAATGCGTCTATCTGCTCCTGTGTCCAGGGCTTTTCGTAGTTGAGGTGCTTGTCTATGATGAAAGTTTCAACACCGTACTTGTCAGCCAGACTGAGTGTGGTTTCGCGTGTGGCACGGTTTTTAGTAGCATCGCCTGTGATAATGGTATCTATACCGCAATCAACCATATTTTTGAAATCGCGGTCATTACACATGGAAGTGGAGAAACGCCACATACCGATTCTTATACGGTCGCGTGTGATGTACTCATGAGTGTACTTTTTCATGATATTTTCACCTTTCAATACATAAAATTTAATCCAGAGTTACAAATACACCTTCGCCCTGAGCCAGGTCGATGGAGTAAACACCGCGGTTTGCAGTGAGAACGGTAGGCTCTGCATTGCGGTAAACGGTAACCTTTTTAGCCTTGGATTTGAATTTAACAACAGTGTCCTTGGGGGTCTGCCAGTCCACCATATTTACAACGGTAAATGCCTTACCGCGACCCTTTTCCTTTTCAAAGCAGCCTACCAGCAAAGGCTCATCACACTTAATATCGCTTATAACATCAAAATCGGTGTATTCCTTGGTCATTTTGAGGTAGGGGGTGTCATCGGTACAGTTAACGGTGAAAGCACCAAGATTCTTGTACTGAATGTACAAATCGGAAATATTGTGCATTTCCCACATAACGGGCTGAGCTGCATAATATGCATCTGTGGGACGGGTGGTGATGGGGTGTACCAAAGAGGGGAATTCATTCGAGCCGCGGTAGTTCCACAGGGTTATGCAGGTGCATCCGAAGGACAGCATGCAGTAGCACTGCCAGCGGTATTCCGCTTCGGTAGGAGTACGTTTTCCGGGTGTCCAGCCGTAGGTCTGGATACAGCACCAGAATTCCTTGCCGTAGTTGCGTGCGGAGCGTGCAACCTGATTTATCGCTTCGATATAGTCTCTGTAAGTCGTTTTTTCGCCGTACTGACCCCAATTGAGAGGGTAAATGTCGGAGGAAATGTAGAAGGTATCATACTGCTTGCAGTATTCGTCGTTGTAATTCTGGAATATTTCGGGGTCGGAATCATAGTACTCGATAGCCGCCTGACTTGCACCGTATTTGAGCTGAGCGGCGTTGGCGTACTTGGGGAGAAGATTGATATAACCCGTTCTTCCGGTCTGCTCCTGATACTTCTTGGTTATTTGAGCAACCCAGGGGAAGTCCTCGGTGCCGTGCTCATCAATGATGTAGTTACCTGCAAAGGAGGGATGATGAGCATAGGTGGAAACCATTTTTGCAAAATCAAATTTTGCAATTTTTTCTTCGCTCCATTTTTCGCCCTTGCCGCCGTCGCCGATACTGAAATCGTTTACATAAACCTCAACACCCAATTCGTCCGCAATTCTCAGTGTAGTCTCGCGTGTGGCACGATTCATGGTAGCATTGCCGTGGAAAATGGTGTCAACGCCCAGATCAACCATTTCCTTCATGCACTTTTCATTTGCAAAAACTGTATCAAAGTCCCATATACCCACTCTGATACGTTTTCTTGTGATGTACTCATGAGTGTACTTTTTCATGATATTTTCACCTTTCAATATATAAAATTAATCCAGAGTTACAAATACGCCTTCGCCCTGAGCCAGATCGATGGAGTAAACACCGCGGTTTGCAGTGAGAACGGTAGGCTCTGCATTGCGGTAAACGGTAACCTTTTTAGCCTTGGATTTGAATTTAACAACAGTGTCCTTGGGGTTCTGCCAGTCCACCATATTTACGACGGTGAATGCCTTACCGCGACCCTTTTCCTTTTCAAAACAGCCTACCAGCAAAGGCTCATCGCACTTAATATCGCTTATAACATCAAAATCAGTGTATTCCTTGGTCATTTTGAGGTAGGGGGTGTCATCGGTACAGTTAACGGTGAAAGCACCCAGATTCTTGTACTGAATGTACAGGTCGGAAAGATTGCGCATTTCCCACATAACGGGCTGAGCCGCATAATATGCATCTGTGGGACGGGTGGTGATGGGGTGTACCAGACCGGGGCAGCTTTCATTACCGCGGTAGTTGTATAAGCCCAGAGAAGTACATCCGAAGGACAGCATACAGTAGCACTGCCAACGATATTCCGCTTCGGTGGGGGTACGCTTGCCTTCGCAGTATCCGTGTGCCTGAATACAGCACCAGAATTCCTTGCCGTAGTTGCGTGCGGAGCGTGCAACCTGATTTATAGCTTCGATGTAATCTCTGTATGTAACCTTTTCACCGTATTCGCCCCAGTTGAGAGGGTAAATGTCGGAGGAAATGTAGAAGGTGTCATACTGCTTGCAGTATTCGTCGTTGTAATTCTGGAATATTTCGGGGTCGGAATCATAGTACTCGATAGCCGCCTGGTTTGCGCCGTATTTGAGCTGAGCGGCGTTGGCGTACTTGGGGAGAAGATTGATATAACCTGTTCTTCCGGTCTGCTCCTGATATTTCTTTGTGATTTGGGCAACCCAGGGGAAGTCCTCGGTGCCGTGCTCGTCGATGATGTAGTTACCTGCGAAGGAGGGGTGGTGTTCGTAGGTGGAAATCATTTTTTTGAAATCAAAATTTGCTATTTTTTCTTCACTCCACTTTTCACCCTTGCCGCCGTCGCCGATGCTGAAGTCATTGACAAAAACCTCAACACCCAATTCGTCCGCCAGTGAAAGAGTAGTCTCGCGAGTGGCACGGTTCATGGTAGCCTTGCCGTAGAATATGGCGTCTACACCCAAGTCAACCAGCTCCTGCATGCACTTTCTGTTGGCAAAGGCAGTGTCAAAACACCATATGCCGATTCTGATGCGCTTTCTTGTGATGTATTCGTGCGTGAGTTTTTTCATGTTTTTCTCCTTATATAATAAATAATAATGTAAAAATGAAAGAGTTTATTTAATTATACCAAAGTTTATGATAAAGTCAAGTGTTTTTAGGAAAAAAGTCGTATTTTTGAAAGTAAAATCCGATTTCTATTGACATATTGCGAAAATATTGATATAATTAATCATAATACAAAAAAGGAGTTACATTTATGAAAAAAAATTACGTTGCAATAGCATTGACAGTGTTGATGATATTGGGTATATTTGTGTCCTGCACCTCTCCCGAACAAAAAATTGTGGGAACCTGGAAAAGCGATTCCTCAGCGGTTTTGGGTGTAAAGGTGGAATCGGTGTATGTTTTCAATGAGGACGGAACCGGAACTATGTCTGCGCTGCTGGGTGTAGAAGTGCCCATCAAGTATTCCTTTTCGGACGATAAGCTTGTTGTTACCACCGTTATTCTCGGAAATGACGCCGCAACCACTGAATACGATTACAAATTCAGCGGAAACAACCTTGTTCTGAGCATAGGCGGGGAGAGTGTAACCTACACAAGAGCCGCATAACAATTATTTAACAGAAAGTACATAGTTTACCGTTGCAATTGGCGGTTGGGTTGTGATAAAATACCATTGTACCGAGAGGTATACCGAAATTTAATATTTTTGGGGTGCTACGGCTGAGATGACGTTTCGTCAAACCCTTGACTGCATGAAAATGCGGTCATACCTGATCCGGATAATGCCGGCGTAGGAAAATAGTTAGACTGTGAGCACCGTGTATTTTCACGGTGCTTTTTTGCACCCGTAAGGAGTTTTTATGAAAAAAAGCACTGTTCACATTATCACCGAAAGCGGTATATGTATCGCTCTTGCCACAATACTGTCCATGATTATGATATACCACCTGCCGTACGGCGGTTCTATCACGGCAGTAAGTATGTTACCCATATGTCTGTTCAGCTACCGTAACGGTATTCGCGCCGGTTTGGCGTGCGGTTTTGTACATGGACTTTTGCAGATGTTTCTTGGTATTACTCAGGGCGTTTTTAAAGGTGCTGACCTGTTTACCACCTTTGGAATGGTTGTACTGGATTATCTGTTGGCATTCGGAGTACTGGGATTTGCCTGTTTGTTCAGAGGTAAAATCAAAAGCCATTGTGTTGCATTTTCGCTGGGATGCATGATAGTGGGATTCGCCAGATATGTATGCCACATTCTTTCGGGCTACATATTCTTTAAATCCTATGCCGAATGGTTTTTCTCTCAGGAGGGCTTTACACTGGGTGAAAAAATATTGGCGGGCTTCGGGGGAGAGCCGCTGTACTGGATATATACATTGATATACAACGGAAGCTTTATGATACCCGAAATTATATTAACCACTCTTGCGGGACTGGTAGTAGCAAGATATCCAAAAATAATTTGCAGTACAAAATAATTTATTAATTTTAGAAAAAACTATTGACAAAAAGCAAAAATAGTAGTATAATAAAGAGCGTTGTAAGTGTTTATGCTTCCGACGCTCAATTTTTTCGACGTATACGGAGAGATGTCCGAGCGGTTTAAGGAGCTGGTCTTGAAAACCAGTGACTCTTTCGGGAGCCGTGAGTTCGAATCTCACTCTCTCCGTTTTCCCCCGCATTTCAAATTAATATTAAGCTTAATAAGCTTCACCTGGAGAAGTACTCAAGTGGTGAAGAGGCGCCCCTGCTAAGGGTGTAGGTCGGGTAACCGGCGCGAGAGTTCAAATCTCTCCTTCTCCGTGTAAAACAACAAGCACACCGAAAGGTGTGCTTGTTGTTTTAAATATAGAAAGATTTGAACCGAGCGCCGGTTCCGGCAAGAGAGGGAGCGTTGAGAGCGCCGCCGGTGGCGGAGGAAGCGAACAAAAGCGAGTGACGATTCAGGGAGAACTGCGAGCGAGTACCGCCGAGAGAGCAGAGCGACCATGAATCGGATGTGGTCGGAGACCAAATCTCTCCTTCTCCGTGTAAAACAACAAGCACACCGAATGTATTGTGTTCTAAAGGATAGTTAAATAAGAAAAAACCTCTGAAAACGGCATGAAAAGCCGAATTCAGAGGTTTTATTTATCCGGTGATATGTTGTCTTGCGACAACGCGATATATTTGCTTACGCAAATGCGATATATTCGGTTTAAAAAACCGAATGCGATATAATATAAATTCTCGTCACGAAGTGACATATCGCGCCGCTTGCGGCATATCGAGTGCGAAGCACATATATCAAATTCCGCAGGAATTTATATCGCTGCGCAGTGTCCCCCCCGGACACTGCGCTAAAGGTGTGCTTGTTGTTTTATATATAGAAAGATTTGAACCGAGCGCCGGTTGTTTTTGGTGATAAACTTTAAAAACACTTCCCGTTTTTGCAGTCCTCTGTGTTTCCGCATATGAAGCACAACTCGTTTGGGCACTGTTCATTTTTGAACCAGTCCGTGATGTTGTTGACGGTAGTCATGGCAATATTGGACAGAGCCTCCTGCGTAAGAAACGCCTGGTGTGAGGTGACAATTACGTTTGGCATGGAAATAAGCCGTGCCAAAGTGTCATCCTGCAATATATGTCCGGAGAAATCTTCAAAGAAGAAATCGGATTCTTCCTCGTATACATCAAGGCATGCCGCGCCTACCTTGCGTGCTTTAATAGCGTCGACCAGCGCCTCCGCATTCACCAGCGCACCGCGCGAGGTATTGAGTATAACAACACCGTTTTTGCATCGGTTAAGGGTGTCTTGATTTATTATGTGATATGTTTCCTCCGTGAGAGGACAATGGAGCGAAATAATATCGCTTTGATTAAATAACTCGTCGGTGGTTACGTATTTTACACCATCTCTGTTTTCAAGCTCTTTTGCGGGAAATTTGTCGTATGCCAGAACGTTCATGCCAAATCCGCGGCAGATGTCTATAAAAACGCGTCCTATACGCCCTGTGCCGATAACGCCTACCGTTTTTCCGTGCAGGTCAAAGCCTGTCATACCCGCAAGGCTGAAATTAAAATCCTTTGTGCGTATATACGCCTTGTGTATACGACGTACGCAGGTCAGAAGCAATGCCATGGTATGCTCCGCCACTGCGTAAGGCGAGTATCCCGGCACACGCAGCACATGTACACGTCCGTAGGCATGCTTCATGTCTACATTGTTGAAGCCCGCGCATCTCAGTGCCACAACCTTTATGCCCATTTCATAAAGTCTGTCTATAACCTTGTCATTTACAGTGTCGTTGACGAATACACAAACTCCGTCAAATCCGTTTGCCAGACCTACTGTATCAATATTAAGCTTTGTTTCAAAGTATTTGAATTCTATTCCGCTTTTGGTGCCGTATTCATCAAATGCCGGTTTGTCATACGGCTTTGCATCAAAAAAAGCTATTTTCATGTTAGCATCTCCTTTTTTGATATTATACGCAGAATTGAATATATTTTCCGTGATGTTGTCACAAAAAAACCTGCTATGCAGCTGCATAGCAGGTTATCGGTTTAATTAAAGAATTTTGAACTGAATCATCTCATTTGTGGTGAAATCATAAAGTGCGAGACGCGCCCCGTCTATATGAGTGGGATAGAGGTACTTGCCGCTCGCAGGATGGTAAATACGGAAGCGGTTCTGAACGATGCGCTCCATCTTCCACTCCTGACATTCGCAGTCACATTCGGGTGCCATTATTACCTCGCCGTTTTTGACTGTCAGGTATTTGCCGTTACAGGACAGCTTGTGCTTTCCGTTCTTCTCGGTGATTGTTACATAGTAAGCCGAAACGTCGTCTGTTTTGTTGCGGTATACGGTTATCGGCTCGTCTGTATCCATCTGCGCAACAACAAAAGGACCATGCTGAGAGTTGTAGAGTATGACAGGCTTTGTAATATCGGTATCCCAGTATTTCTTTGTGGGCATCCATACTGTCATGATAGAATCCTCATCCCAGGTCTTACCTGCGGAGGCAAAGTCGATTACAGTAATTTCACCATCGGAGGTGGGCACGGAATATTCAACCAAAGTATCGAATTTTGCGGTCTTTTTGGGAGTCAGCTCAACGTATCCGTCCTTGCCGTAAAGAATGTCAACCGGCTTTTCGAGGTCCTCGCCCAGACGCTTGTCACGCGCCATAACGATAGGTCCGCGGCGCAGTGCAACATGATACCTGGAGTTCTTATCAGCATCTATTTCAAAGGGCTTGATAACCTGAGCACGCATATCAAGAGTGAGCAGAATTTCGTATTTTCCGCTTACGCCTTCAATAATTGCATATTCACCGCTTTCGGTGCAAATCACTTTGCCGTTTGCAGTAAGAGAGGTTTTTTCGTCTGTGCTCCATTCGGGTATTCTGATGTACATTTTGAAGCTTTCGGTTGCAGGTGCATCGACGGTTATCTTAATTTCGCCCTCAACGGGGTATTTTGTATCTACTGTAATACCAACAGGTGCGCCCGAGGGTGCATAAGCCTTTATTGTGCCGGGAATGTACATATTCATTACAATACCGTCGCGAGCCAGCATACAGCTTACCATAGGTATAAGACCCATACCTGCCGCACCGATTGCGGCACAGCATCCGTAACGGTAGCCGTCATCGGTGATAGTCTGCTCACCGCCGATTTTGCGTCCGCGCGCTGCAAGAAGCAGGGGAGCATAACTGTCAAAGGGCAGACCGTTGTTTTCGGTGATTTTTTCGCTGTTTATCGCACCGATGAGCGCATTGTAGATGGCAGTTTCGATGGTGCCGGCCAGCCATGCCTCGCCTGTAAGACGCATTACCTGACTGCAGAATTTCATCCAGGTAACCGTTACGCAGGTCTCCTGCATAATGGTGGTCCACTCGGTTGTGGTCTGACGGGAACGTGAAAAGTCAAACAGCTCGTGAGTACATCCTGAGCAACCGATAATGGTAACGTCGCTTTCCATAACACGCTTTGCGAAGTTTACGGCGGCAATTTTGTATTTTTCGTTTTTGGTTATACGATAGTATTCCATGAGACCTTCAAAGCAAGACATCATCTCATAGCCCTTTACAACGGGGTACTGGTAGGGGAACAGCTTGCCCTCGTAAGCCAGCTCAAACAGATTGAAGCCGCTTGCACCGCCTGTACCTACAATGTAGGTGGCAAAGTCAAAATATCTCTGCTCGCCCGTCATGGTGTAAAGACGTACGATGGGCTCGAGGATAGAAACGGAATTAAGACCCTGCCAGTTGTTTGTTGCGACGGTGATGTCGGTTTTGCCCTCGGCGGGGTCGCCGATTTTGGTCATTATATAGTCTGTCTGACGGCACATGGAGTCTATAACGCGCTTTTCAAGGTCCTTGTCCTTGCAGACCTCAAGGAAGTACTGCAGACCGAGAAGTACATACTTTCTGCCCCACAGATCCCAGCCGTGGAATTCCTGCTCGAGGCTGTAAGTGGTGATACGTCCAAGCTCGTCCTGGGTTGTGAGAAGGTCTTCAACCGTTTCGGTCATCAGCTTGTAAAGCTCGGGGTTTTGGGTGTACTGATATACAAAGGATGCTCCGCGCATCATTTTACCCCAGTATTCGATACGCCATGCGTGATATACATCGTCCTTTGTTGTGCGGAAAAGCGCAACAAATGTTTTCCAGAGTTCGGGGTTCATTATCTGGTAGTCTTCAATAAATCTTATCCAGTGGTCAAGATGGCCCTTGTAGTCAAAAGAGCCCTGGGGAAGATAAAAGAACTGGTCCATATCCACCGAGTTTTTGTTTACGCCGCGGCAGATATTTTTAATTGCGGTGTTTTCCATGATAGCCTCTCCGTTTATATAATTTTGTTTATAATAATTCTACAACATGCATGACGGAATGTCAAGACTTGAAGCAGTGCTTAAAAAGCGATTTTGGTATCGGAAATTATTTTTCTGCACCATCGCCCTTTTCACGTATGATTATCTTTATGGGTGTGCCCTTGAAGCCGAAGGTCTCACGCAGGCAGTTTTCGATATATCTGCGGTATGAAAAATGGAAAAGCTCGATGCTGTTGCAGAAAATAACGAATGTGGGCGGTTTTACGCCAATTTGTGTCATATAGTATATTTTCAGACGCTTTCCCTTGTCTGACGGCGGTTGAACGCGTGTAGTGGCGTCGTCCAGTACGTCATTGAGCATACCTGTTGTAACACGCATGGAAGCCTGCATATTGACGTAATTTATGTGCTCAAACAGCTTTTCAACACGCTGACCTGTTTTTGCCGAAACAAACATGAGGGGGGCGTAGGTCATGTATGAAAGTTTATCGTAAGCATCCTTTGTATATTCGGCGGTGGTTTTGTTGTCTTTTTCAATGGTATCCCACTTGTTGACTACAAGTATTGATGCTTTTCCCGCTTCATGTGCAATGCCTGCAATGCGTTCATCCTGTGCGGTGACTTTTTCGTTGGCATCAATCATAATGAGGCATACATCTGCGCGCTCTACCGCCATATTGGCACGCAGAACACTGTATTTTTCAACCGCATCCTCAATTTTGCTGTTACGGCGTATTCCTGCGGTATCAATAAAGGTGTATTTTCCGTATTCGTTGTCCACCTTTGCATCTACTGCATCGCGGGTAGTGCCTGCCATGTCGGACACTATAAGACGCTCCTCGCCGAGAATGTGGTTAATTATGGAGCTTTTACCCGAATTTGGCTTTCCGATTACCGCAACCTTTATGCGGTCATCGTCCTCCTCGTTGTCTTGAGCGGGCGGAAGATAGGAAAGCACCTCGTCCAGTATGTCTCCGCTTCCCGTTCCGTGAACGGAGGAGAGAGCTATGGGGTCTTTGTCAAAACCAAGCTCGTAAAACTCGTAGTATTCGGGGGGGAGAGCACCAACCGTATCAATCTTGTTTACAGCCAGTACAACAGGCTTACGCGATTTCTTGAGCATGTGCGCAATATCGCGGTCATCAGCTGTAAGACCGGTTGTTACATCTACCATAAACACGATAACATCGGCGGTTTCAATGGCTATCTGAGCCTGGGTTACAATGTGCTTTAAGATAATATCATCGGTTTTCGGCTCGATACCGCCGGTATCGATAATGGTAAGCGATCTTCCGCACCATTCCGTTTCATAATATATTCTGTCGCGGGTAACACCGGGGGTATCCTCAACAATAGAGATACGTGTTCCGGCAAGCTTGTTGAAAAACGTGCTTTTTCCCACGTTGGGTCTGCCTACTATGGCAACTATGGGTTTAGACATACTTTAATCAGTCCTTTCGTATGTATTCAGACTGCCGTCAGTTTATTCTTCCAGCATGGCACGCAAAAATTCCGCACCGTCATTGGAAAGCGGGATTACCTTTACATTAAGCTCAGCTTCAAGCTCACCCAGGGTCATGCTGTCAAGGAACATGTCGCCCTCACTGCGCAGGGAGCTTTGGGGAATATAAAGAGCTTCACCGAGATTTTTACCTTTCAGCGTTCTTATGTAGTCGTAGCCCGTTATGAGCCCCGACACTGTAACATTGCTGCCGAAAAAGGTGTTTTCCACTTTGTATACATTTATGTTTGTATTATAACATTTCTGTTTTATTTTTTCAATAAGTCCGCAGATAAAATCGTAAGCCGCTTCGCCCGTTGCAACCGAAATATTGCGTTTTGTGTCAAAAAGTCCGCTTTCGTATTCGCATATATCCTCGAATTCCATGTCAAATTCCGTCTGCATGGAGCGTATAAGTCCCACGCCGTTTTCCAGCTGGGGATAGTCGTCATATTCCTCTTCCGGCGGTATGGGAAGCCCTGCTTTTATATAGAATTCGTCGCCTGCGTAGAACAGACGGCAACCCGTTTCGCTGCGGCACTTGTCGGCAAAGGCTTCTATCTGTTTTATGACCTCAAGCGCCTCTGTGCGTGTAAAAGGCTCCAGAGGACAAAGACCCTCGCGGTGGTCGGTAAGCCCTACGGGCACTACGGAAACCCCGCTCAAGGCAGGGTACAGGCCGTATAATTCCTTCATGGAGCGGCTGAGCTCCTCTTTGTCATTATATCCCTTGCACAGAACTATCTGACAGTTCAGGGAAATGTTATGATTGGCAAGAGTGGTAAGCTGGTCCATTATCTTCGCGGCGTTTTTGTTGCCCAGCATTTTTACGCGCAGTTCGGGATTTGTAGTGTGAACCGATACATTTACAGGGCTTATGTGCATTTCCAGAATTCTTGAAATATCCCTTTCGGAAACGTTTGTCAGCGTGACATAATTTCCCTGGAGAAATGACAACCGTGTGTCATCGTCCTTGAAGTAAAGTGTGTCGCGCATACCGCGGGGGAGCTGGTCAATAAAGCAGAAAATGCAACGATTGGCGCAGGAGCGCTTTTTGTCCATGAGAAATGTGGAAAATTCCATTCCGGTGTCTGCATCCTCGCTCTTTTTAAGCTTCACACTGAAGCCCTCGCCGTCTCTTTCCATAAGGGCGACAGGGTCCTTTTCACGGGTGTAAAAGCCGTAATCCAGAACGTCATTTATCGGGTGTCCGTTTATGCTTATCAGCTTATCTCCTGCTTGTATTCCGCATTTTTCGGCAGGCGAGCGGGGCTTTACAAAGGCTACTGTAACCACTTTAAACAATCCTTTTTAATGATAATAAAGAAAAAAGGATATATCAAACCCCGACGTTATGTCAGAGGGCTTCTGACCCAACGCCGAGAACTTGAAATATCCCAAAGCTGCAATTTGTCAAAATTACGCTTCTTTCTTGATGATCTCTTTGCCGTCGTAGTAACCGCATTCGCTGCAAACCTTGTGAGGAGCGGTCAATGCGCCGCACTTGGAGCATTTTGACAGAGCGGGAGCGTTGAGCTTCCATACGCTGGAGCGTCTTTTCATTTTACGGGAATGAGATACTTTTCTCTTTGGTACTGCCATCTTGTATGACCTCCTTGAAAAGGATAAAAATTTTAATCTTTGAAAAAGTCGGCGAGAGCCTGAAGACGTATGTCACCCTGCTTTTTGCAGGAACATTCGGCGACATTCAAATCGGCACCGCACATAGGACAAAGTCCCTTACAGTTTTCGGAGCATAATTCGCGCAAAGGCTGGTTCAAAATAAAGTTTTCTTCGCAGATTGCGTGAAGATCTATTCTTCCGTTCTGCGGTATGAGGTATTCGTCGGCATCGCTGTTTTCGTTTTCCAGAACAGTTGTTACAGGAAACATAAGCTCGAGATGCATTTTGCGGTCAAGAGGCTTCAAGCAGCGCGAGCATGCCGCGGTATAGGAATACTCAACAGTACAGGTGAACTCAATATAACTCGCCATATTCACAACTTTTCCGCTCATGGTTGCCGGGCGGACGAAGCTTGCAAGCTGTGGATCAAGCTCAATTTGCGTGTCAAAATTAATCTGACGTACCTCGGAATTGAGCAGGGGGTTAATATCAAGTATGTTATTGTTATCGACCATAATCATTTCCTTTGCACATAAAGTCGCAAGTTGTATTATACACCAAAACGGAATTTTTGTCAAGATGGTTTTACACTTTTTTAACATTTTCACAAAAATCGTTAAAGTGACTAAAAAAATACACTGCGACGGTCTTATTTTTACTGTTTTTACGTTTTGGACGGGCGGTTTTAAAAATTAATAAAAAGTGCTATATTTATTATTAAAATTATTATATAATAACATGTACCAAAATCTAAATCACGAAAGCGAGCATACAAATGTCAGAAAATAAAAACACATGTCCCATGGTGTCCGAGCGCCGCGGTAAAGTGGGCGGTCAGGCAGTAATCGAGGGACTCATGATGCGCGGCAAAACGGTTCATTCCACTGCGCTGCGTACTGCCGACGGAAATATTATACGCGATACACAGCCCAATAAATCCGTAAAGGATAAGGTAAAATTTCTCAAGCTCCCCATACTCAGAGGAATTGTGAGCTTTATAGAGTCCCTCATTCTCAGCATGGCAATCCTCACCTATTCCGCCGAAGCACTGGGCATCGAAGCAGAGGAGGAAAGCAAGTTTGATAAATGGCTGACCGAAAAGCTGGGCGATAAGCTTATGCCTGTTATAACTACCATCGGAATGGTTCTGGGCGTAGGTCTTGCACTGGTGCTGTTCATGTGGCTGCCTGCGGCAATTTCCAAGCTTATCGGCGGTATTCTTCCCGATATGGGTGTTGCGGTAATGAATGTTGTACGCAGTGTCATTGAGGGCTGTATAAAAATCGGTCTTTTTGTGCTGTATGTGTGGGCGGTGTCCTTCATGCCCGATATACGCCGTACCTTCCAGTACCACGGTGCAGAGCACAAAACCATTTTCTGCTATGAAAACGGACTTGACCTTACGGTTGAAAACATCAAGGTGCAAAAAAGACAGCATCCCAGATGCGGTACAAGCTTCATGATAGTGATGATGATTGTCAGCATAATAGTTTCGTCTTTCATAAGCTGGGATAATATCCTTATGCGTACTTTCACAAAAATACTCACATTGCCTCTTGTAATCGGAATAGGGTACGAGTTCCTTATGTATGCAGGCAAGCATGACAACGTAATCATCCGCATACTTTCCGCGCCCGGTCTGTGGCTTCAGAATATAACCACCATTGAGCCGGAGGACGATCAGATAGAAGTCGCCATTGTGGCACTTAAATCTGCACTTCCCGACGAGTTCCCCGAGGAAAGTGTTTTTGAAAATATCACTCTGCCTGCCGCGGCAGATACGGAAACTGACGGACAATGACGGCAAAACAGCTTTATGACAGCGTAAAAGAGCTGTATTCAAGCTGCCCTGAGGCAGAGGGATGGTTTGATTTAAAAAGTCTCATGGGCGAGATGTGGCTCAAGTACGGCAGGCAACCGCTCAGCCATGTTTTTGAGCCGGATCTGAAGGTTGATTTTGCAGATGAGTTTCTGTCGGATGTAAAAAAGGCACTGACAGGCTATCCGCTTCAGTATATCACAGGCAAGGCACCCTTCTGGGACAGTGAGTTTTATGTGGGCGAGGGTGTGCTTATTCCACGAAGCGACACCGAGAGAACGGTGGAGCTTGCGTTGGAGCGTATTCCTCACGGCGGTATCGTGTACGATTTGTGCTGTGGAAGCGGATGCATCGGCATTTCCGTTGTGAGAAGCCGTAAGGATATAAAAGCCTGCTATTGCTTTGATATTTCGGATACCGCGTTGGAATACACCCGCAAAAATGCCGGGCTGAACGGTGTTGCGGACAGGATACACGTTATAAAGTACGATGTAATGAGCGATGATTTCCCCCATGATATACCCCGTCCGGATGTTGTTGTTTCCAATCCGCCGTATATACGGGATGACGAAATGGACACATTACCGAAAAACGTAAAATATGAGCCGGAAATCGCACTTGCCGGAGGTAAGGACGGTTTTGATTTTTATCGCAGGATAATAAACAATTTTTCTCCCATGCTTAATGACGGCGGACATCTTTTGTTTGAAATTGCCCATGAGCAGTGGGAAATACTTTCTCCATTATTTATCTCGGCGGGATTTTCCCCCGAGGCTTTCCGCGATTATCACGGAAGCATACGCACAATATGCGGAAAAATTGAAAAAAAGTATTGATTTTTACTAAAATTCATGATATAATGAATGCATAATACAAAAATACTGCGTTGTTTTGCGCCGTCAGAAGGACGGTGCAGGGCAGATAAGGAGCAAAAAATGCGAGAAAAAACCACCAAAAAAATCGAAAAGACCGACGTAATAAGCTCACAAGACAAGAAAAAAGCAATTGCCGATGCCATGAGCATGATAGATAAAAAGTACGGCAAGGGCACTATAATGAAGCTGGGCGAGAATGTTGATATGAATGTGGAAGCAGTTTCCACCGGCTCGCTCACATTGGATATGGCACTGGGAATAGGCGGTGTGCCCCGCGGCAGAATAGTTGAAATATACGGTCCCGAATCTTCCGGTAAGACCACTGTTGCGCTTCATGTTGTGGCAGAGGTGCAGAAGCAGGGCGGCGAGGCGGCATTTATTGATGCAGAGCATGCTCTTGACCCTGTGTATGCAAGAGCGCTGGGTGTTGACGTTGACAATCTTCTGGTTTCTCAGCCGGATGACGGTGAGCAGGCGCTGGATATATTGGATGCGCTGGTACGCTCCAACGGTATGGATGTTATAGTTGTGGACTCTGTTGCGGCACTGACCCCCCGTTCCGAAATTGAGGGTGACATGGGTGCTTCCTCGGTGGGTGTACAGGCGAGACTTATGTCTCAGGCACTCCGTAAGCTGTCGGGTATAATTAACCAGTCCCGCTGTGTTGTTATCTTCATCAACCAGCTCCGCCAGAAGATAGGTGTTGTATACGGAAACCCCGAAACCACCACAGGCGGTCTGGCACTTAAATTCTATGCTTCCGTCCGTATTGATGTACGCAAGGGTCAGCAGATAAAGGAAAAGACCAACATCATCGGTAACCACATCAAGTGTAAGGTTGTAAAGAATAAGGTTGCGCCTCCCTTCAAGGTTGCGGAATTTGACATTATGTACGGTAAGGGAATTTCCCGTGAGGGCGAAATCGTTGATATCGGCGTAAATCTGGGCTTTATCGAAAAGAGCGGCTCATGGTTCTCCTATGAGGGTAACCGTATAGGTCAGGGAAAGGAAAACGTATGTAAGTTCCTTACCGAAAACCCCGAAATACGCGAGGAAATAGCTTCCAGAATAATGCAGAACGCCGAGCAGGTGTCCGAGAGCCTTTCCTTTAATACAAAGGATTCGGGCGACTCAGAGGATGCGGACCTTGACTCCTTTGACTTCGGCGAGGGCGAAGAGTGAAAATAACCGCGCTTTCCTACGATTCGCGTACCGATTGCATGAGGCTTTCCACCGACGGCGAAAGGGATATAATCCTGAGCATGAAGGATTATTCTGTGCGTAAAAGTCTGTACATTCAGGGCGCACAGCTTGAGGGCGAGCTTCTTGAAATGACACTGTGCCTTGAAGAAAAGGCGCTGGCGCGTATAAAGGCACTTAAAACCCTTTCCTATTCCGCCAAAACCTCCAAGGCGCTTATCCGCGTTTTGACTCAGGCGGGATTTACGCCCGAAACGGCAAAGGAAACGGTAATGACACTCAAAAAGGACGGCTATATCGACGAAAAGGATTTTTGCCGCCGATGTACCGAAATATACATAAAAAAGGGCTACGGCCCCTCACGCATACGCGCCGAGCTTTACAAAAAGGGCTTTACACAGCGTATGGTTGATTACACACTGGAAAATGACGACACGGATTTTACCGCTCTTTTGCGCAGCCAGATGCTTAAAAAAAGCGGAAAAACCGATTACGGCAGTGTTTGCCGATACTTTTATTCCCGCGGCTACGACAGCGCCATGATAAGCGATGTTTACCACGAGATATTTGACTAGCAGTTGAGAGGATTATATTTTATGGCTATCAAAGTAGCGTTTGTATCATTGGGATGTCCCAAAAATCAGATTGACACCGAAATAATGCTTGCCAAGCTTCTTGACGAGGGATTTGAATTTGTGGAGGAGGATATTGAGGCGGATGTGGTGGTTATAAACACCTGCGCCTTTATTCAGGAAGCAAAAGAGGAAGCCATCGAGAATATTCTTGATGTGGCATGGCTTAAAAAGAACCGTCAGCTTAAGGGAATTGTAGTTACCGGATGTTTCGCTCAGAGGTATCCTGAGGATATCGTTAAAGATCTGCCCGAGGTGGATGCCGTTGTGGGTGTAGGTGACCTTGACAGGATATGCGATGCAGTGCGTGCGGCATATGAAAAAGGAAGCGAAAAATTTGTTTCCGTTTCCGCTCCCGAGAGTCAGAAGCTTGGGGGAGACAGAGTAATAACCACTCCCGAATATACCGCATATCTGAAAATAGCCGAGGGCTGTGACAACCGCTGCTCTTATTGTGCCATACCCGATATACGCGGCGCTTTCAGAAGCCGTCCCATGGAAGATATAATTGATGAAGCAAAAACGCTTTATTCACTGGGCGTAAAAGAGCTTTGCATTGTGGCGCAGGACACAACGCGTTACGGACTTGACCTGTATGGAAAATATGCGCTTGCCGAGCTTGTCGAAAAGCTTTGCACCTCGGAGGAATTCAGCTTTAAGTGGATACGTCTTATGTATTGTTACCCCGATAAAATAACCGACGAGCTGGTTGAGGTTATGGCAAAGTACGATTGTGTCGTAAAATACATAGACCTGCCCATACAGCACATAGACGACAAAATCCTTTCGGGCATGAACCGCCACGGCACGAGCGATGACATAAAGGCGGCAATAAAGAAGCTGCGTGATAAAATGCCCGATATAACCATACGTACCACTGTTATTGTAGGTTTCCCCGGCGAAAACGGCACACAGTTTGAAAACCTTGCGGACTTTGTAAAAGAGGCAAGATTTGAACGCCTGGGTGTTTTCCCTTACTCGCGTGAGGAGGGCACTGTCGCATACAGCATGAAAAATCAGGTTTCAAAAGCCAAAAAGCAGGAGCGTCAGGAAATAATCAGCGAAATACAGTACCAGATTAATTATGAGCACCAGCAAAACAAGGTTGGCAGTGTTATCGAAGTACTGTGTGAGCAGTTTGATGCCGTTGCGGAGTGCTATTGCGGACGCAGTGCGGCAGATGCACCCGAGGTAGACACAAAGGTATTTTTCAGTGCTTCGCGTAAGGTGGAGCCGGGTGAATTTGTAAAAGTGAAAATCGAAGAGGTTATGGAATATGACCTTCTGGGAAGCATGGAGGATTAATTTATGAAGCTTAATTTACCGAATAAACTTACTGTTCTGCGCATAATAATGATACCGCTGTTTATGATATTCGTGCTTTATCCCGTAGGCGGCGAAGCGGTTGCACGTATAGTTGCGGCAGTGCTTTTTGCACTTACGGCACTTACCGATTTACTGGACGGAAAAATTGCCCGTAAGTACGGACTTGTTACCAACTTCGGAAAATTCATGGATCCGCTGGCAGACAAAATGATGGTTTTCGCAGCGCTTCTTTCTATCTGTACTTCGGGTATGTATTTGCACATTAAAGCCGTTTTTGTGTGGGTGAGTGCAGTTATCATTTTCCGCGAACTGGCAGTTACCTCCATACGCCTTGTTGCGGCAGGCTCGTCGGATAAGGCGGTTATCTCCGCAAGCTGGCTGGGCAAGGTGAAAACCACCGTTCAGTGCATTGCGATAGTGGTAATAATACTTGAGCCTTTGGTAAATATCTTTTTGCCCTCCTACAATCTGTACATACTGAGCTGGCTTGGTGTAGCTCTTATGACATTATTTACTGTATGGTCGGGTGTTGATTATATTAAAACTTATTGGAAGTATATTAATCCGAACGTTTAGTTTGGGCAGGAGTTTTATGTTTGATAACTTACGCTATGATATAAAGGTAATCAAGGAGCGTGACCCTGCGGCAAAAAGCTCTCTTGAAATATTTTTCCTGTATTCGGGACTTAAGGCTGTGCGGCAGTACCGCATTGCACACTGGTTCTACAAGCACAATATGATGTTTATTGCACGCTGGATTTCTCAGCGCGCAAGGCATAAAACGGGTGTGGAGATACACCCCGGTGCGACCATAGGAAAAGGTCTTTTCATTGACCACGGCATGGGCGTCGTTATAGGCGAAACTGCCGAAATTGGCGACAACTGCACCATTTATCAGGGTGTAACACTTGGCGGTACGGGTAAGGATACCGGTAAACGACATCCTACACTGGGTAATAATGTAATGGTAGGCTCGGGTGCAAAGGTGCTGGGTCCCTTTAAGGTAGGGGACAATGCCAAAATCGCCGCGGGCGCCGTGGTGCTCAGCGAGGTACCGCCGGATTGTACCGCAGTGGGCGTTCCGGCACGTATCATAAAACGCGGAGGAGTCAAGGTGGATCTTGACCAGGTACACATTCCCGACCCCGTTTCCCAGGAGCTGTGTAAGCTTACGCACAGACTGGAAATACTGGAGGAAAAGCTCCGTAAATACGAACAAAACGAAAATAATTAATGCGAGGTAAAGCTATGCAGTTATATAATTCCCTTACTAACAAAATGGAAGACCTTAACCCAAAGGACAGCACTGTGCGTATGTACGCCTGCGGTCCTACGGTTTATAACTATTTCCATATAGGAAACGCAAGATGCTTTGTGCTTTTCGATCTTCTCAGACGTTATCTGGAATACCGCGGAAATAAGGTTACTTTTGTTCAGAATTTCACCGATATTGATGATAAAATGATAAAAAGAGCCGCCGAGGAAAATACCACAGTTCCCGAGATAGCCGAAAAATATATTGCCGAATACTTTAAGGATGCGCAGGCGCTGGGCATTAATCCCGCCACCTTCCATCCCCGTGCAACCGAGAATATAGAGGAGATAATCGAAATAATCTCTGCTCTTATCGATAAAGGCTTTGCATATGTACGCGACGGCGACGTTTATTTTGCCGCACGTAAGTTCAAGGAGTACGGCAAGCTTTCGGGTATTGACGTTGATGATCTTGAGTCGGGCGCACGTATCAGTGTGGGCGACATCAAGGACGACCCGCTGGACTTTGCTCTGTGGAAAGCATATAAGGAAGGCGAGCCTTACTGGGAAACTCCCTGGGGAAAGGGCAGACCGGGCTGGCATATCGAATGCTCTGCTATGGTAAATAAATATCTCGGTAAGACCATTGACATCCACTGCGGCGGTCAGGACCTCACCTTTCCTCATCACGAAAACGAAATTGCTCAGTCCGAGGCGGCGTTCGGCGTGCCCTTCTCACGCTTCTGGATTCACAATGGTTATATAAATGTATGTGATGAAAAGAACGAAGTAAAGAAAATGTCCAAATCTGCGGGCAACTTCTTCACAGTGCGCGATGCGGGCGAAAAGTTCGGCTATGATGCAATACGCTTCTTCATTCTTTCGGCTCATTACAGAAGCCCCGTTACTTTCTCTGTGGACGTTCTGGAAAATGCAAAGAACGCACTGGAGCGTTTGTACAACTGCCAGGCTAACATAAGATACATGCTGTCCGTTGCAAAAGACGGCGGTATGACCGATGACGAAAAGGCATTTGAAAAGCGTCTGGGTGAGCTCGAAGCCAAGTTCTGTGAAGAAATGGACGACGATTTTAACACTGCAAACGGTATTGCAGTCATATTCGATGCGGTAAAGGAAATAAACATCTTCCTCTCCGAGCCCAAATCCAAGGAAATCACTCAGCTTATCAGCAATTTCTATGAAAGACTTGTTGGTCTTATGGGCTTTATGAAGAAAGAGGATGCCGACGGTATCAGCGAGGCGGATATCGAGGCTCTTATTGCCGAGCGCGCCGATGCTAAGAAACAGAAGAACTATGCCCGTGCGGATGAAATCAGAAATCAGCTTGCGGATCAGGGCGTAATTCTTGAAGATACTCCGCAGGGAGTAAAATGGAAAAGGAAATAATTGATGTCACGATTTATAGAAAAACTGGAAAAGGTCATTCTGCCCACCGTTGCGCTTAAGGGCTTTGTGTTGTTCCCCATGTTTTCCTCCAGCTTCGAGGTGTCCAACACCGTTGCATCAAAGGCGCTTGAAGCGGCGGCAAATTATAACAACCGCCTGTTCATCGTGTCCCACATGGATGCTTCAAAAGAGGAAAACGACATAAACAACCTTTACAGTGTAGGCGTTGTGGTAAAGCTTAAGCAGACCCTCAAAATGCCGGGTACGGGAACCGTCCGTGTGCTGGTAGAGGGAATAAGCCGAGGCGAGGCCATTGAATATACCGATTATAACGGCTATATTATGGCTGAGCTATATCAGAAAAACATTACTCTTGAGGATAAGGGCGGTATAAAAGGTGAGGCGCTGGTCTCCCGTGCCGTGACTGTTTTCTCGGATTACATAAAATTCATTCCCAAGCTTGCCAATGAGATAGTTGCAGGTGTTCAGACCATAACCGACCCGGGTATGCTTGCGGATTTCATTGCCGCAAATGTTTTAATCAAGTATCCTCTGAAACAGCAGATACTTGCCGAATTCAATCCCCTGCGCCGTCTTGAACTGTTGTGCGATCTTATGGAGCGCGAGCTGGAGGTAATGGCGATGGAAAGCCGTATCTCCAAAAAGACAAAAAAGAATATTGACAAGCATCAGCGCGAGTATTTCCTGCGCGAGCAGCTTAAGGTTATACATGACGAGCTGGCAAATCTCCACGGCAACCATCCGGAAGCCGACGGCGAGGATTCTGAGGGCGATGACGAAATTACCGAAATGGAACACCTTATCAGCAAGGCAAATCCTCCCATGGAGGTAAGGGTAAAGCTGGGTAAGGAGCTTAACAGACTTTCCAAAATGTCATTCGGCTCACCCGAAGCCAACGTTATACGTAATTATATTGAGGTTTGCTGTGAAATTCCCTGGGATAAAAAGACCAAGGACAGACTTGACATAAAAAAGGCACGCGAGATACTGGATGCCGATCATGACGGACTGGAAAAGGTCAAGGACAGAATAATTGAGTTTCTTGCGGTAAAACAGCTTTCTCCCGACCTTAAGGGTCAGATTATCTGTCTTGTAGGCCCGCCGGGTGTTGGTAAAACCTCTATCGGTGCATCCATTGCCCGTGCGCTTAAACGCAATTATACCCGAGTTTCTCTGGGCGGTGTGCGCGATGAGGCGGATATCCGCGGCCACAGAAAGACGTATATCGGTTCTATGCCGGGCAGAATTATCAATGCTATCACTAACGCCAAAAGCCTTAATCCGCTGATAATGCTGGATGAAATAGATAAGCTTACCCGCGATGCCCACGGTGACCCCGCTTCCGCATTGCTTGAGGTGCTGGACGGCGAGCAGAACCATTCCTTCCGCGACCACTTTGTGGAATTGCCCGTTGACCTTTCGGATTGTATGTTCATTGCTACCGCCAACGACCTTGACACCATACCGCGTCCGCTTCTGGACCGTATGGAAGTGATACACATTCCGTCGTATACTTTGGAAGAAAAGGTATCTATCGCAAAGCACCATCTTATCCCCAAGCAGCTTAAACGCCATGGGCTTACAAAACGCAGTCTGAAAATAAATGATGATGCTGTTCGTGAGATAATTGAGCACTACACCAAAGAGGCAGGCGTGCGTAATCTTGAAAGAGAAATTGCCCGTTTGTGCCGCCGTGTTGCCAAAAAGCTTATCGAAACCGGTGAAAAGAGCTGTAACATCCGTGCAGGCTGGGTAACCGAAGTACTGGAACGCCATAAATATAAAAAGGAAAATATGTCTGCTATACCTCTTGTAGGTGTGGTAAACGGACTTGCCTGGACCCAGCTGGGCGGTGAGCTTCTCAAGGCAGAGGTCATGACAATGCCCGGCAACGGTAAAATTGAGCTTACCGGCTCATTGGGCGACGTAATGAAGGAATCCGCAAAGCTTGCGGTTAGTTATATACGTTCCCGAAGTGACGAGCTGGGTATAAAGAACGCTGAGTTCTACAAAAACCGCGATATTCATATCCATTTTCCCGAGGGAGCAGTACCCAAGGACGGACCGTCGGCAGGTGTTACCATGATTTGTGCACTGGTGTCCGAATTGACAGGACGCGCCGTACGCAGTGAGGTTGCCATGACGGGTGAGATTTCTCTGCGCGGAAATGTGCTTCCCATCGGTGGTCTTCGCGAAAAGACCATGGCGGCATACACTAACGGTATCAAAACGGTTATAATACCTTACGACAATCTTGATGACCTCGACGAGGTTGACCCCGCTGTAAAGGAAAACATAACCTTTATTCCCGCACGCCATATTGATACCGTAATCGAAAATGCCCTGCTTCCCGCTGAAAATGATGCTGAAAGCGATACTGCAAATACCGTTTCCGATTCGGTGAGCGAAGCGGCAGAGGGAGTGCGCGTATGCTGAATCTTAACAATATAAATCTGGATATGACGGCAGGTCTGCCGTCCCAGCTTATAAAGAACGAAAAACCTCAGCTTGCGTTGTCCGGGCGTTCAAATGTGGGTAAATCCTCACTTATAAACAAGCTTCTCAACCGCAAATCCCTTGCGCGTGTCAGCGGTGAGCCGGGTAAGACCATAACGGTAAATTATTATAATGTAGATAATACCATGTATCTGGTAGACCTGCCGGGATACGGTTACGCCAAACGCTCGGCGGAGGACATAAAGAAATGGTCCGCACTGGTTGAGGGATATTTTGCTGAGAACCCGTCTCTTAAGTGCGTTATTCAGCTTATCGACCTTAAGGTCGGAATTACTAAGGATGATGCACAGATGCTGGATTGGCTGTACGAAACAAAAACCCCGTTTTTTATAGTTGCCACCAAGTATGACAAGCTTTCCAAAACCGCCGCTGCTCAGAATCTTGAAAAGATCAAGGATAACGAGCTGGTGCCGGATGATGTGGAAGTGATTCCCTTTTCTGCGCTGTCGGGCTACGGCAGACAGGAAATATGGGACTACATCAACGGCATACTGGGCTGAAATGAGGTAAAATATGAGCTTCACATTTGCACACACAAATTTCAATGTTGCAAATCTTGAAAAGTCCATAGCCTTTTACACTCAGGCACTGGGCTTTAAAAAAGTAAGGGAAATACAACCGCAGGACAAGTCTTTCACAATAGTTTTCATGAGCGATGAAAAAGGCACATATCAGCTTGAACTGACCTGTCTTGCCGACCATCCTCAGCCATATGATCTGGGTGAGGGTGAATTCCACCTTGCAGTGCATACCGATGATTACGATGCCGCCCACGAAATGCATAAAAAAATGGGCTGTATCTGCTTTGAAAATCCTGCCATGGGTATTTACTTCATAAGCGACCCCGACGGGTACTGGATTGAGATACTCAGAGCATAATTACACAAAAAAGGACACAGATTTGAAAATCTGTGTCCTTTCTGTCTTTTGTATCTTAATTCGCGGTAAAGCGTAGCTGAATAAACCAATTATCCCGCCTTTTTCACATGTCCTGACAGCAGGACAATGGCGGTGAGGTTGATAAATGCCATTATGCCGTTGGCAATGTCCGAAATATTCCATACCGCGTCGGCAGTGATGACGGCACCCAGAAAAACCGAACACGAAAATACAAAACGGTAAAGCATCGACAATCCGCGGCTTTTGCAGATAAAATCCAGCGCCGCCTGACCGTAGATATACCAGCAGAAAATGCTTGCCAACGCGAAGAAAACTATTGAAACACTCAAGAATATACCGCCCCACATGCCGTAGGCGCAGGTGAATGTATCGTAAACCATATCGGCGGGGTTTGTACTCCGAATACCGCTTGTAACAAGAGCCAAAGCAGTTATACCGCATACTGCCACTGTGTCTGCAAACACTTCAAAGACACCCCACACCGCTTGCTTTTGGGGAATATTTTCGTTAGAGGCGGCGTGAGCGGTAGGCGAAGAACCCATACCCGCTTCGTTGGAGAAAAGTCCCCGTGAAAAGCCGTAGCGCACGGCGTTTGACACAAAAAATCCCGTTACACCGCCACCTGCGGCAGTAAAATCAAAAGCCGAACAAAAAATTTCGCTGACCGCCGCAGGTATATTGCGGCGGTTTATTATTACTATACCCACCCCCAGAATTATATACATAACGGCCATCAGCGGTACGGTGACTGAGGATAGTTTACCAATGAAAGTTATACCACCGCTAATTACTGCCAGTGTAATCACGGCGCAAAATATACCGCTTATGCAGGGCGAAATTCCGAAGCTTCTGAAGGTATACTGAGATACGGCATTTGATTGAGCCATATTTCCCATACCAAACGAAGCAATTATACATACTGTGCAGAATATATAAGCCAAAAATGGTGATTTTAACCCGTTTTTTATGTAATACATGGCACCGCCGCCATTATCGGTTTTGAATTTGACTGCGAGAAATATTTCGGCGTATTTAATTGCCATTCCGAAAAAAGAGGCTATTATCATCCATAATACCGCCCCTGCGCCGCCACTAATGACGGCGGATGCCACACCAACTGTGTTTCCCACTCCGATTGTACCACCCAGAGCGGTTGCCATGGCGGAAAAGGGCTTTAGTCCGTTCGCATTGTTATTGCTTTTGAAAAAGCCCAGAGTGTTTGCGGTAATGTATTTTAAACTTGTTACGCTGAAAAAGCGAAGCTTGATTATAAAAAACAGCCCTATGACGGCAAATATCGCAGGGGTCGCAGGGCCCCATATCATGTCGGAAATACTTCTGATCAAGTGTTTTTCACCCCGTAAATAAAATCTGCTAAAATATATTGAAAAATCCCGATTAATATGCTATAATAGTATAAACAACTGTAAAACGAGGTAAAAAAATGGATAACAAGGTTCTTTTCCGCACAACAATGGGCGGTTTCAAAAAAGAAGACGTTATATCGTACATAGAAAAACTCAGCAGTGATACCAACCGTATGCTTGCCGAAAAAGACGATGAAATAAGGCAGTTGAAATCCCGTCTGGAAATTATCGAGAAGCATGTGGAAGTGGTGGAAAAAAAGTGCTCCGAGGCGGAACAAGCCGAGCAAATGGCAAAAGGCGAGGCACAGGAGGCAAAGAGGCAGGCAGATGATTATGCCGAAAAAATACAGCTTCTTGAGCTTGAAGTGCAGGATGCACTGACTAGGGCAGCTCAGCCTGCGGACGTTTTCGATACCGAGGAATATAAACAGCTTGAAGAAAAATACAATGCCGTTGTTGCCCGCAGTGCACAGCTTGAAAAACAGCTTGAAGGTTACAGGGACTTTGACGGTGTTCAGCGGGACCTGGGCACAATACTCATAAAAGCCGAAAAGAGTGCATCCGAAATTACTGCAAAAGCAAAAAATGACGCTCAGGCAATGATAGACGAGGCGGCGCGTGTGTCGGATGAAATTACCGAAAAACGCATAAAGGCATGCACTGCCATAGCTGATACCTTTGATAAGGGCAAAATCGCCATGGACGAGGCGCACTGCAATATCTGCCGACAGCTCGAAAACATAAAAGAGGCACTGGATGCATTTTACGGCTCGGTTGAAACGGGACGAAAGGCGGTTCATGAGTGCGTAAACTCTGTGAAAAGCGTGAACTGCAAGCCTTCGGGCGGATTTGTTAATGACAATAATAACTGAACGGAGAATAAATATGGATTGCTTATTTTGTAAGATAATAAAAGGCGAAATACCCTCTTCAAAGGTGTACGAGGACGATGTGATGTATGCTTTCAAGGATATAAATCCCCAGGCACCTGTGCATGTGCTGGTAATACCCAAGTCTCACATTCCTTCGCTTGACGGAATCAATGGCGAAAACAGTGCCGTTGTTGCAAAAATTTTTGAAAAGATACCGCAGATAGCAAAGAGTCTCGGACTTGAAAACGGATACAGACTTATTTCCAACTGCGGAGACGATGCTTGTCAGAGCGTTAAGCATCTGCATTTTCATATAGTCGGCGGCGCTAAGCTTTCCGAACAGATGGCATGACAAGATAACAGATAAATGCTGACTCATTTCAGACAAAGACCGCCGGCTTTCATTACGGCGGCTTTTGCTTTTTCGGTGGCGGTGTGCTATTTTGCCGGCACGATGAATATTGGTTTTGTCGGCAGAATACTCATTCTTGTCTGCATTGCCGCAGGAATTGTGTCTGTTGTTCTTTTACACCGTAAGCCGGTATATCTTGCACTTGTAACAGTGATGCTTGTATGTGTGGTCGCGTCGGTACATATTATGAAAGCAAATGCCGCACGAGAGGTGTATCTGCAAAGATATATCGGTAAAAATTTGAATATCGAGGGTATGGTTTACCGTTGCGATAACAGCGATGCAAGCCATATTGCCTATATCAGAGCAGACAGAGTTATGGGAGTAAGCGTGAAGCCGTTTAACATGGTAATCATAACCGATGCCGAGAAAAATGCTCCCACGCTTTACGACAGGGCAGTGTATAACGTGGATGTGCAAAGACCCGACAGCGGGCTTTACACACATTCTCAGGCGGATATATACCGTAGCCGAAGTGTATTTATTATGGGAAACGGAAGCTTTATAGCCGTGAAAAACACTGCCCGCGGGATATATTCTCTCTTGAAAACCGCACAGGATTTTCTCAAAAGCTGTATCGACCGTCTGTTCTACTCGGAGCTGTTCAAGGCTCTTATTACGGGAGACCGTAATGATTTGAGTGATTATGACCGGAATTTGTTTGCGCAGGCGGGGATATCTCATGTCCTGGCATTGTCCGGGCTTCATATTTCGATGATTCTTGCCTTTTTTCATAAGGGCTTCAATATACTCTCCGCCCCCAGAGCGGTGTACCACACAGGCGCGGTGCTTGTTGTGCTGTTCTATATGGCAATGACGGGTTTTTCATACTCGGTCACGAGGGCGGGAATAATGATGTTTTTCTTGGTGCTTTCGGTGGAGCTTTATAACAGATATGATGCTCTCAACGGACTTTGTACGGCACTTTTTGTCATACTTGCTTTTGACCCTTATGCCGTGGGGGATATGTCCTTTCAGCTTTCTTTTCTCGCCACGTTGGGAATAATAGTCATGGCATTGCCTTTTATAAAAAAGCTTGAAAAGAAAATGAATCCGGCAAAGCTCAGGCAGACTCCGTTTTTCAAAAGGATGGCTATGAATGCGGTGGGTATGATAGCTGTTTCGCTGACGGTTACATTTTCGGTTACGCTGTTCACTTTGCCTGTTATGATAATCGGATACGGGGATGCGGGTCTGGTGGCATTTTTATCCAATATTGTCGCTGTTCCGATGGCAGGCATTATTGTTACATCACTGCTTTTTTATATTATTCTTTCGCTTATTCACAGCGGTGCCGCATTACTTCTCGGCAAAGCTATTGACGGATTTACGGAGATTTTCTATAAGATTGTGCGTTTGTTCGCCGAAATAAGAATACCCGAGTATACGGTTGTTCCCGAGCTTGCAGATATTTTCGGTATAGTTCTTCTTTTGGCGCTGGTCATAATGGTGCTTTTCAATTCAAGATCCGTTTACTTTTTCATACCGTCGTTGCTTGCGATTGCATTGTGGACGGTGACACTTGGCATAGGTATGCGGGACGGTGTAAATGAGGTGCATTACCTCAACTATGCCGACACTCAGACTGTCATATTCAGAAAAGGCAACAGCGTGACCGTGTGTAACATGCGCGGCAATGATGCCTCTGCTGTCAAGGATTTCTGTGAGGAGTACAACATCGGGGTTATAGACAGGATTGTTGTTTCGGTACCGCAGGAGGATTATCGCAGGTATTTCGGTGCTATAATAGCCGACGGGATAGAAATAAAGAGTGTTCTTCACTGTCCGCTGTATAAAGATGAGCTTATTGTAAACAGATATAAAAAATATTTTAATTCTCATGCAATCGAATTTGAGTGCTTTGAGTATGGTACTGCGGTGAATACCCAAGACATAAGCTTTAAATTGACAGCTCAAAGCTTTTCCGATTATGTGCTTGAAGCGGATTTTTGCGGTAAAAGGCTTTATTTTTCAGTCAATATTTTTTCAAATAAGCTGTGCCCGATATATCCCGAGGGAGATATATGTGTGCTTTACGGCAGAGGATGGTACATACCGGATACTCACAGGATTGATTCTCGTATTATAATGGCACAGGAAATGATGCATCAACGCATTTCGGGTGCACGAAATTTATATAAAATACCCTACGCCGCCGGCTGCATTTTCAATTGGAGCGGCGAAAAAATATCAATGAGGAGCATCGGCTGATGGCTTTTAAAAAGGAAGTTAAGAACACTGCCTCGGACCTGAAAGAAAAATTGAAGCTCAACCCGTCCGGAACATACTTTTTCTTTGGCGGGGAGGAGTACTTGAAGGAATTTTACGCGGGCGAAATAAAAAAACTGCTTGATCCGTCCATGGCGGATATGAACTACAACAGAATATATGCCGAGGACGTGAGTGAGGCGACCTTTGAACGTATTATGGACGATATTTGCACTCCGCCCATGATGTCGGAATACAGAGTAACCCTTGTGCGTGGGCTTGAGGTATTGAAGCTGAAGGAAGAAAAGCTTTCGCTTCTTTCAAATCTTGTCAACGCGGCAACAGGTGGGAATATTCTCATAATCCTGTGTTCTGCCGACGAGTATATTCTTGATTCCAAAACAAAATACGGCAAGATTTGCACCTTCCTTAAGGAAAACACATTTTATATGGAGTGTGAAAAGCAGAGCGAGACAAAGCTTCTTCCCTGGATAGACCGCCATTTTGCCGTGGATAAATTACGCATTGCCGACATAGATTCCCGCCATCTGATTTCGCTGTGTAACGGAAGTATGACGGTGCTGGACAGCGAGATAAAAAAGCTGTCGGCGTTTTGTCTGCGCGAGGGTGTTGAGCAGGTCACCAGAGAAATAATTGACGATATGGTGTTTGACCGCGCGGAGTACGATATGTACGACATAGGAAACCGCATCATGGCATGCGACCGTCAGGGAACGATGAGAATATATTACAGCCTCAAGCGTCAGCAGACTCCTCCCATGGTGCTTATAGCGGGAATTTCACGTGCCATTGCGGGCAGTATGATAGTTGAAAGCGGCTCGGCGTCGGGTGCGACGGCAGAGGATATAGAAAAAGCAAGCGGTATGAAGTCATGGCAGCAGTCAAAGGTATACCGCGGCAAGTTCCCGCGCAGTGTTTATCTGGAAGCTATGGAAATGTGTCTTGAAGCAGATTTAAAACTGAAATCCACCAAAAACGATGAGGACGTAATGTGTGAAACGCTTATAATCAGACTTCTGGAGCTTTTCGCACCCAAAAAGGCATAATGATGTATCTTGATAAGCCTGTTATAGTAGAGGGCAAGTATGATAAAATAAAGCTTTCCTCGGTTATTTCCTCGCCCATAATAACCACCGACGGATTTAATCTTTTCAATAATGCCGAAAAATCCGCTCTTATCAGAAAGCTGGCGCAAAACGGCGGTGTGATAGTAATAACCGACAGCGACGGTGCGGGAAAGGTTATACGCGGTAAGATTAAGAATATTGCCGCGGGCTGTCCCGTTGAAAACATATATATTCCGCAGATCAAGGGTAAGGAAAAGCGCAAGACTCATGCCTCCAGGGAGGGCTATCTGGGTGTCGAGGGCATGGATACCGTACTGCTGGAAAGCCTTTTGCAAAAGTATATTTCAAAGAGCGGGAAAGACGGCAGAATGCTTACCAAAACCGACCTGTATGAGTTGGGGCTGAGCGGGGGAGAAAACTCCAAAAATCTGCGCTGTATGGTATGCCGTGAGCTGGATTTGCCACATGATATGAGCGCCAACGCGCTTATGGAGGCGGCAAACCTTTTGTACTCTTACGAATTGTTTATACAAACGGTAAAAAAAGTGTTAACATCGATTGACAACCGCTGAAATTTGTGGTACAATAACATGATAGAATACTATCCGTTTTGAAAGGTAATAATATATATGCTTAAAAGTATGACGGGCTACGGACGCGCCCGTAAGGAAATTTCGGGATATGACGTGTGCGTGGAGATACGCTCGGTCAATAACCGTTATCTTGATGTGAATGTACGGTGCCCGAGAGCTTACGGCTTTCTTGAAGATAAGCTGAAAAAGCTTCTGGGTGAATATACTACACGCGGCAAGGCGGATATTTTTGTTACGGTGGACAAAATATCGGGAAGCGGTGCGGCGGTTACTTATGATAGGGATTTGCTGGAAAGCTATCTGGGTGTGCTGCGTGAAATTCAGAATAACTACTCTCTGCGTGATGATATAAGCGTCTCAAGCGTTGCACAGTACCGCGACATCTTCAACCAGACCAAGGAGGAAGAGGACGACGAGGCGGTGCGCGAGGCGGTGCTTGCTACCGCAAAGGAAGCCTTTGAGGACTACAACGCAATGCGTGCGGCAGAGGGTGAGCGTCTGTGCCAAAACATGCTCGAAAAGCTTGATTTTATAGAGCAAAAGCGTGTTGAGGTTGAAAAGCTTGCTCCCAACGCGGTCAATGCGTACCGTGAAAAGCTGACCGAAAAGATAACCGAGCTTGTGGGTGCGGCAAATATAGACCCTGCCAGAATACTTACCGAGGCGGCAATTTTTGCCGACAGAGTTGCTACCGACGAAGAAACAACACGCCTTTCCAGCCATATAAAGCAGTTTAAGGCAATACTTTCGGGTAAGGAGCCCTCGGGACGAAAGCTGGATTTTCTTACACAGGAGCTTAACCGTGAGATAAATACCATCGGCTCAAAGGCGAATGACATTGAAATTTCACAGATAGTTGTGGATGTAAAGAGCGAAATCGAAAAAATACGCGAGCAGATTCAGAATGTGGAATAAGGTAAAGATATGAGAATGATAAGCATAGGCTTCGGAAATCTTGTCTCGGCAGAGCGAATTGTGTCGGTCATAACTCCTGACTCAGCGCCTCTGAAAAGACTTGTTCAGGATGCCAAGGACAGCGGACGTGCGGTGGATGCCACCTGCGGACGCAAAACACGCGCAGTTATTATCACTGACAGCGAGCACGTTATACTTTCCGCACTCAGCGCAGAAACGGTAGTTGAGCGTATTGAGGGCACTTCCTCAAAGCCCACCTCGGAGGTGCAGGCATGAGTAAGATAATCGTAGTGTCGGGCGCCGCGGGAAGCGGAAAGGGCACGGTGCTTAAAGAGGTTTTTGCCATGTCGGAAAAAATCCGCCTGTCGGTTTCCTGCACTACCCGTAAAATGCGACCCGGCGAACAGCACGGAGTTAATTATTACTATATCAGCGAAGAAGAATTCAGGGACCGCCTTGAAAAAGGGGATTTTATTGAGCATATAGAGTACTGCGGAAATATGTACGGCACATCCCGTTCTTATGTTGAAAAAATGCGTGACGAGGGATGCGATGTGGTGCTTGAAATAGAAACCGTGGGTGCCCACAATGTTATGAAGTATTTTCCCGACTGCATATCAATATTTCTTGCTCCCCCTACATACACTGTACTGGAGCAGCGTCTGCGTGACCGCGGAACGGAAACGGAGCAGAAAATAACCGAAAGGCTGGAGCGCTCAAAAGAGGAATTACCCACTGCGGTGGATTACGATTACCTTGTTATTAACCGCGACGGCGGTATAATGCAGGCGGCGCAGGCAGTTTTCGATGCTGTGAACGGCTGTGCCCGTGAGAGCGATATAATGTTCAGCGACAAAACAAAAATAAAAGAATTTATAAACACGTTTCTTAATAACTAGGAGGAAATAATACATGATTTATCCGTCTATTGATGAACTTTCCAAAAATCGTTACAATCGCTATATGCTTTGCATTGCTACCGCAAAGTGTGCAAGAAGTGTTACCGAAAGATACTGCGAGCAGAAAGAGGAAGCGATACGCACCAAGGATGATAAGCAGCTTACCAAGCTGGTATCTAACACCGAAAAGCCCGTAAAGACTGCTATAAATCTGCTTCATGCCGATAAATATAAGGTAATTCTCTCCGGCGAAAAGAAAACCGAAGAAACAGCCCATGAAGAATAATACCTTTTATAAGGTGGGTGTGTATATACTGGATCAGGTATATACCGCCGATATTGCATATACTTATAAAGCCTCCTCCGAAAAAGCCACGGGTATCTTTGCGGGTACTCTTGTAGGGTTGCCCTTCGGTGGAGGCAATCGTCTTGTTTACGGCATCGCAATAAACCGTCCCGTTGATGAAATTCCGCCGGAAGAACAGTCAAAATACAAGGAAATAGAGGCTGTTGTGGACAGCCGTTATGCACTTACCGAGGAAATGATGGGGCTTTGTGCTTACATCAAACAGCAGGTGCTTTGCACCTTTGGTGAGGCGGCAGCTCTGTGTCTTCCCAAGGGGCTTGAAATCAAAACCGAGGAGTTTTATACCAAGGGCGAAAGGTATCATAAATTCAGCGAATATCTGTGTACCGTTGCCGACCCGTCGGAGTTCAAGGAGCTTTCGGCGCTTTTTGAGGAGCTGGAAAACAAGGGCGATGCGATATGCGAAAGCTCTGCCGTTTCGTCGGCGGTAAGCAAAAAGATTGTTAAAAAGAACACTCGTCTTGTTTACAATGTCAACGAACGAACCGAAAAGCACGTAAAGCTCATTTCACCCGAAATTGCCGATAAAATACTCGGAAAAACCACCCGAAAAAATCACGATAAGTACGAAAAGGTGGTAAATTATCTGAAAAACGCAGAAAATAACAGTGCACGTATCGGGCTTCTTTCGGCAATTTACAGCGTACCGCCCAGTGTTTTTTCCACACTGGAAAAGAACTGTGCAGTCAGTATTTACCGTCAGCCTCTTTACCGTGATGCATCGGTTAACTATTCCTGTGAGCCGTCGGGCAAAAGCTTCAATCTTTCACCTGCACAAAAAACGGCGTACGATGCACTGGAAGCGCTTTATGACAGCGGTGAGGCGAAGGCGGCATTGCTTTATGGTGTTACGGGAAGCGGAAAAACGGGCGTTATACTGAATCTGTGCGATAAAGCTCTGTCAGAAGGCAAAAGTGTTATATATCTTGTGCCCGAGATTTCCCTTACAGGTCAGACCGCACGGCTTATGTTCGAGCGTTACGGCGACAAAGTTGCTATAATGCATTCCGCACTTTCTCAGGGCGAAAGACATGACGCGTGGTGTGCTGTCAAAAACGGAGAAAAAAGGATAATACTGGGTACACGCTCAGCAATATTTATGCCCTGCCGTGACCTTGGACTGATTGTTATAGATGAGGAGCAGGATGACAGCTATAAGTCGGATACTGCCCCTAAATACCATACCCGTGATATTGCCCGTTTTCGCTGTGCATCAAATAAGGCACTTATGCTTCTTGCCTCGGCAACGCCCTCGGTGGAAAGCTTTTACAAGGCGCAGGAGGGGATATATTCTCTTGTCCGCCTTGATGAAAGATATGGCGATGCGGTACTGCCCGATGTTATAATCCAGGATATACGTGAGGATTTGGAGGAAAAACCCGACAGGCTTATCGGAAAACGTCTGCGTGAGGAGCTTGAAAAAAATCTCAATGACTCAAAGCAGTCGGTGCTTTTTATCAACCGACGGGGCTTTAACAGCTTTATTTCCTGCTCTTCCTGCGGAGAGGCGGTGAAATGCCCCAACTGCAGTGTTACACTGACGGTGCACGGCAACTCAAAGCAGAAGCTTATGTGCCATTACTGCGGATATACATTGCCCTATCCCAAGGAATGCCCTTCCTGCGGCTCACCTCATCTCAGCCGTCACGGAAGCGGCACGGAAAAGCTGGAGGCGGAGCTTCATGAGCTGTTTCCCGCGGCGCGTGTGGTACGAATGGATGCGGACAGTACCTCGGAGAAGAATTCGCATCAGCGTATTCTGGGCGAATTCGGAGAGGGCGGTGCGGATATACTCATTGGAACGCAGATGGTGGCTAAGGGACATGATTTTCCTGCTGTTACGCTGGTGGGTGTAATACTTGCGGAAAATTCTCTTTACATTTCCGACTTCCGTGCCAACGAACGCACCTTCAGCCTGCTCACCCAGGTAATAGGACGTGCAGGCAGAGGAAGCGACAAAGGCAGAGCGGTGATACAGACGCTTGTTCCGCTTCATGAGATTTTTCCGCTTGCGGCACAGCAGGATTACGATGAGTTTTATAAAGGGGAAATTGCCGTACGCCGTGCGGTGGGCTTTCCGCCGGTGTGCGATCTTTGCGTCGTCACACTGCACTCATCAAACGAATCTCAGCTTTTGAAGGACTGCGCAAAGCTGGAAAAATATTTATCCTCGGAGCTTGAAAAATCGGATTGCAAAATGATGGTTTTCGGTCCCATGGATGCCCCGATATACAAAATGCGAAACATTTACCGACGCCGTTTTATAATAAAATTCAAGAACAACAAGAACTCAAGAGAATTGTTCAACAAAATTTTAATGACGTTCACAAAGACTTTAAATAAAGATGTTAAACTGACATTGGATATAAATCCCACGGTAATATAATGAATTTAATAACTGAAAGGTATACATTATGGCAATACTTACAATAGTAAAAGAGGGCGACGATATACTCCGTAAAAAATCCCGCCCCGTAGAGGAAATAACTCCCAGAATAATAACCCTGCTCAACGATATGTACGAAACTCTTACCGATGTGGGAGGTGCTGGTCTTGCGGCAGTACAGGTGGGTGTATTAAGACGTCTTTTTATCGTCATTGACGAGGACGGAAAGCTTTATGAGCTTATAAACCCTGAAATAGTTTCTGCGGAAGGTAAGCAGGAGGAGATGGAAGGCTGTCTTTCTCTGCCGGGCAAATGGGGATATACCGAGCGCCCCGCAAAGGTTACCATACGCGGACTGGACAGAAACGGTGTTATGCAGACCTACACCGGTGAGGGACTTCTTGCCCGCGCATTCTGCCATGAAAACGACCATCTTGACGGCATAATTTACACCGACAAGGCAACCCATATGCTCACTCAGGAGGAGCTGGAGGAATTGGAAGCCGAGCAAAACCGCGAAGAACGCCGTGCAAGACGTCTGAGAAAGCATGGAAGGAATGATTGATTTGAATATACTTTTTATGGGTACGCCCGATTTTGCTTCCGCTTCTCTGGAAGCCATAGCACAGCGTTATTCGGCGCAAAATACCGTAACGGTTGTCACCTCTCCCGACAAGCCCAGAGGACGCTCCATGAAAATGTCCTTTTCGGCGGTAAAGGAGTCTGCGCTGAAACTGGGAATTGAGGTGTTTCAGCCCGAAAACCTTAAAAAAGAGAATTTTGAAGAAACGCTCAACACCCTTAATCCCGATATTATCGTTGTAGCGGCTTACGGAAAGATACTGCCCGAATATGTTTTGAATTACCCCAAATACGGTTGTATCAATGTTCACGCATCTCTTTTGCCCGAGTACCGCGGTGCCGCTCCCATAAACCGCTGTATCATAGACGGAAAAACACAAACGGGAATTACCATCATGAAGATGGAAAAGGGACTTGATACGGGTGATATATTAATGGCTGAAAGCACTCCCATAGGCGAGGACGAAAATGTGGGACAGCTTTTTGACCGCCTTACAGAGATGGGTGCAAGAATGGCGGTTCAAGCCATCGAAAAGCTTGTTAACGGTGAGCTTACCCCGGTAAAGCAGGACGATGCTCTTGCAACCTACGCCGCAAAGCTTGATACCGAAACCCAAACAATAGATTTTTCCCGCGATACCGTAAGTATACGCAATCTTATAAGGGGGCTCAGCCCCTATCCTGCCGCTCTCACAAAGCATGAACAGAGCGGTAAAATAGTAAAAATATTCTCCGCACGTATAAGTGATGAAAAATACCCCGATGCGGTTTTTGGAGAGATTGTGTCTCTTAACAAATCGGTGGGGGTCAAGTGCGGTGACGGAGTTCTTCTTGTGGATGAGCTTGCCATGGAGGGCTCCAAACGCATGAGCGCCGTGGATTTCATCAACGGAAGAAAGGTTTTGAAAGGGGACAGATTTATCTAAATGCCGTTCTTTTATATGGACTACTGGTATGTTATACTTGTTATTCCCGCAGTGATATTTTCTCTTATTGCTCAGGGAATGGTAACATCTACTTTCAACAAATATTCGAAAATTATGGGCAGACGCGGTATTACGGGTGCGGATGCCGCACGCAGAATACTGGATGCCAACGGTTTAAGACACATCCGCATAGAGCCGGTCAGCGGAAATCTCACTGACCACTTTGACCCAAAGGCAGGAGTAATCCGCCTTTCCGAAAGCGTGTACGGCTCCACCTCGGTGGCGGCGATAGGAGTTGCATCCCACGAGGCGGGTCATGCTGTTCAGCACGGTGTGGGATATTTTCCCATAAAGGTGCGTACCGCTATTGTTCCTATTTGCAATATCGGTTCAAATCTTGCAATGCCTCTTGTGATACTGGGGCTTTTACTCAGCTTCGAGGGGCTTGCAATGCTGGGCGTTATGCTTTTCGGACTTGCGGTAGTGTTTCAGCTTGTTACACTCCCCGTTGAGTTCAATGCCAGCCGGAGGGCGCTGAAAATAATAGATGACACCGGTATGCTGGACGACAGTGAGCTTAAAGGCTCCAAAAAGGTGCTTACCGCCGCGGCTATGACATATGTTGCGGCAATGGCGGTTGCGCTGGCTAACTTTTTAAGACTTTTATTCATTGTTACGGGACGGAGCAGAAGAGACTGATGGCTGAACAGATAACTGCACGCAGATTGGCATTTCACTCACTTCTGAAATGCCACAGAGATAAAAAATATTCAAATATCGAGCTTGACAGCGTAATCAGCAAAAATAAGCTTGATCCGCGTGAGCGTGCGCTTCTTACCGCATTGGTTTACGGCGTTATCGAAAAGCGCATAACGCTGGATTTTATAATTTCCCGTCTTTCTTCAAGACCTCTTGATGACATTGTTCCTGCGGTAATGACGGCACTTGAAATGGGTATTTATCAGATACTTTATTTTGACCGCGTGCCGGACAGTGCCGCTTGCAACGAAAGTGTGGAAATAGCAAAAAAGACGGCAGGAAACGGCGCGGCTAATTTTGTAAACGCACTGCTTCGCGAAACGGTGCGCCGTAAGGACAGTATTTTTTCTCTTTTCGACGGACTTGAAGAAAACGAGCGCATGAGTGTGGAGTATTCGGTTCCCGTGTGGATGGTGAAGCTTTTCACAAATTGCTACGGCAGAGAAAAAGCGGTGGAAATACTTCAGGCGTTCGGCGGTAAGTCGTACATGACACTTCATGCAAACACGCTTAAAATCACCCCCCAACAGCTTACCCAAAGGCTTGAAGCCGACGGGATAAAGGCGGTTTGCCGTGAGGATGTAAAAAGCGCCGTTGAGCTTATGCAGAATGTTCCCATTACCGCACTTTCGGGCTATGAGGGACTTTACTTTATTCAGGATGCAGCAAGTCAGCTTGCGGTGCAAAAGCTGGGTGCAAAGCCGGGGGACACAATAATAGACTGTTGTGCCTGCCCGGGCGGAAAGAGCATTGCCTGCGCACTGGATATGAATAACAGCGGAAAAATATTATCCATGGACTTGCACAAAAACAAGCTTTCACTTATCGAAAAAAGCGCAGGTCTTATGGGAGTAGACATCATAACAACTCTTGAACACGACGGCACACAGCCACTTGACGAATATATCGGCAAGGCTGATAAGGTAGTGTGCGACGTGCCCTGCTCGGGACTTGGTGTCGTACATAAAAAGCCCGATATACGCCATAAATCTCCCGAGGATATAGCACGCCTTCCTCAGACGCAAAAGAAAATTCTTGCCGCTTCGGCGCAGTATCTTAAAGTCGGCGGACGTCTCCTTTATTCTACCTGCACGCTGAATAAGGCGGAGAATGAGGATATAACGGATGAGTTTTTAAGCGAAAGCCCCTCATTTAAAAGAATTTTCAGCACCACTTTGTTCCCTGTGCTTAAGGATGAGATGGTGCAAAACGATGGATTTTATATAGATGTACTTGAAAGGGTTATGTGACTTTATGGATTGCCGTAAGGACATAAAAAGCCTTCTGCTCAGTGAATTGCAGGAGGATTTTATCAGTCAAAAAATTGAGAAGTACCGTGCGGCACAGGTTTATTCCTGGCTGTATAAGGGCGTGGATGATTTTGACGATATGAAAAATCTTCCGGTGACGCTTCGCCAAAAGCTGGATGAAAACTATTATATAGAAAAGCTTACCGTCAAAAAAAAGCTGGTGTCAAAAATAGACGGCACCACAAAGTTCCTTTTTGAAACACGCGACGGAGAGCATGTTGAAAGTGTCCTGATGCATTATGAGCACGGGGATTCGGCTTGCATATCCACACAGATAGGCTGTAAAATGGGTTGTACCTTCTGTGCCTCCAGCCATCTGGGCTTTGCCCGAAATCTGACACCGTCGGAAATGCTCAGCCAGATAGATATGATAAGCCGTGAGTGTAACTGCCGTGTGTCAAATGTTGTGCTGATGGGAATAGGCGAGCCGCTGGACAATTACGATAATGTGATAAAGTTTCTCAGATTGCTTAATGCTCCCGAGGGTTTTAATATAGGTTACCGTCACATTTCGCTTTCAACCTGCGGACTTTGTGAAAAAATAGGACAACTGGCAGAGGAAAAGATGCCGCTTACCCTTTCAATTTCACTTCATGCCCCCTTTGACGAAATGCGTACAAAAATGATGCCTGTCAACAAGAAATATAACATAAACAAGCTTATGGATGCCTGTCGCAGCTACCTTGAGGTAACAGGACGGCGGATTTCCTTTGAATACGCACTGATAGGCGGAGTTAACGACAGTGCCGAGTGCGCCGAAAAGCTGGCATCATTACTTAAGGGCATGCTTTGCCATGTAAACCTCATACCCGTCAACACCGTCAAGGAAAGCGGATATGTAAGCAGTACAAATCAGAAAGAATTTATTTCCGTTTTGGAAAAACGCGGTATAAACGTTACCGTGAGGCGCAGAATGGGCGCCGATATAGAGGCCGCGTGCGGTCAGCTGAGAAGGAAAACGGAGGGTTAATATAAAAATGGAATTTTACGGAATGACCGATGTGGGCAGAATGAGAAGCAACAATGAGGACAGCTTCAGAATGTGCCGTTTGCAGTGCGGAGCGGTGCTTGCCGTTGTTTGCGACGGTATGGGCGGCGCTGCGGGCGGAAGCCAGGCCAGCAGTACTGCCTGCGAAACCTTCACAAATGTTATTTTGAATAACGAAAATGTATTTATAGATCCCGAGGGAGGTCTCAAGCCCAAAACCGCCAGAAGTGCAATGCTCACTGCGGTCAATAAGGCGAATACCGCCGTTTACAATATGTCCGTCATGAATTCCGAGCTTACGGGCATGGGAACAACGCTTGCGGCATGCCTTATATACAAGGACACCGTTATGGCAGTAAATGTCGGAGACAGCCGTATTTACGCTGTAAAGGATGAAAAGGCTACACGCATTTCAAAAGACCATTCCTATGTTCAGGCTCTGGTGGATGAGGGCGTCATAACCGAAGAAGAAGCTGAAAATCATCCCAAAAAGAACATTATCATGCGTGCAGTGGGTATAGATGACCACGTAGAAACCGACTTTTTCGTAACGGCGGCGGACATGGACTATATTCTTCTTTGCAGTGACGGTCTCACAAGCTATATCGGCGACAGTGCACTGGGTGACTTTTTCGGCCAAGGAACCCTTGAAAACAAGGTGACTGATATGGTTGATTTTGCCAATAATTCGGGCGGAAGTGACAATATTACCGCCGTGGTAATAGACCTTAAAGGGGGTAATGCGTAATGGAAAACACCGAAAAGTACAATTCTTTTGTAGGCAAGACCCTCGACAACCGTTATAAGGTACTGGAGGTAGTGGGCGTAGGCGGTATGGCGGTGGTGCTTAAGGCACAGGATACCGTTATGAACCGTACGGTTGCCATAAAGGTGCTTAATGACGAATACAACAGAGATGAGTCGGCGGTACAGCGTTTTGTAAATGAATCCAAGGCTGTTGCCATGCTGTCCCACCCCAATATAGTAAATATTTTCGATGTGGCGTTCGGCAGTAACATGAAGTATATTGTCATGGAATACATTGACGGCAAATCGCTGGACGAGTATATGCGTGCCAAGGGTAAAATGACCTGGAAGGATGCGGTGTATATAACCGACCAGATACTTCTTGCGCTGGAGCATGCCCATGAAAAAGGCATTGTTCACAGGGATGTGAAGCCTCAGAATATAATGATTCTTCGCAACGGCTCGGTTAAGGTTGCGGATTTCGGAATTGCTACTCTCCCGAATATTGAAAACATTCCTTCCCAGAACAAGGCGATAGGAACGGTGTATTACATGAGCCCTGAGCAGGCGTGCGGTCAGACAACGGATTTTGCCACCGACCTTTACTCTCTGGGCGTTATGATGTATGAAATGACCACGGGCGTTCTCCCGTTTGACGGCGAAAATACCAATGAAATCGCTTCAAAGCAGGTAAATGAGATGCCACGCGACCCCCGCAGTATTGAAATTACCATTCCCCGCGGACTGGAACAGATAATTCTGCGTGCCATGGAAAAGGACCCCAAGGCGCGTTACGGCTCAGCACACAATATGCGCCGTATGATACAGATTTTGCGTAATAACCCTTCTATCGTTTTTGCGGACGGCTCTAACCGTCCCGGCAATACGGATAGTGTGCATACCACTGAACAGGGTGATAAGAAAAGTGCTACCCAGACTTTTTCAAAGGTGATTCCCGCTACTATTCCCATCAGCAATATCCCTGTCAACCGCAATGAAAAGCCGTCGGGAGATACTCAGCATGTGGATGCGGTGGATGCAGGAAAGAAGAACAGCAGGAAAACCGACCCCGTAAAGCAGGGGACAGGCGAAAACAAAAAGGTCATTAAAAATAATACCGATAATAAAAACAGCAACAAGCGCCCTGTCGGAAAAAACACCATGTTTCCGATTATTCTTGGTGTTGCACTGGCATTTCTTGTGGTAGTGGTTGTGGGCGGAGCAGTGCTTGCCGCATCTATTTTCGAGAACAGTACCGGCGTTGGCACCATATACGAAATCCCCGAATATATCGGCATGGAATATGGCGAGGAGCTTAAAAATAAAATAATCGCCGACAATCTGGTGCTTAAGGACGTAAAATACGAATACGATCTTGAAAGCAGCAAGGACTATGTAGTTGCCCAGAATCCCGCTCCAAACTCAAAACGCAAGACCCGCGACCTTATTCTGACCGTCAGCCTTGGAAGTCGGACAGTTATTATGCAGGACCTTACCATGTGTATTTACACCAAGGCTGAGGTGTACCTCAACAACATGGGTCTCAAGCCGGTTATAAAAAAGGTGAACGACCCCTCGGTTATGGAGAATTATATTATAAAAACCGAACCCGCGCCGGGTGATACCGTTACTGTGGGTGATGAGATAATACTGTATGTAAGCATGGGCGATGACACCGAATTTTACCTTATGCCTGATTTTGTGGGCAGTACAGATGAGGAAACACAGCGCATACTTACCGAAAATAATATTGTAAATGTTGAAAAAGTCATCCGCAAGTCAGACAGACCGACCGGCGAGATACTGGAACAGAATATCGCTCCCGATACCAATATTCCGAAGAAGACCGCAAAACTGATACTGGTGGTGAGCGAATATGATGAATCGCTTGACCCAAATGTTCCCCCGGCGGATTTGCCGGTTTCGGTAATTCCTTCGGAAGAACCTGTTGAAGGTGATACTCAGCCCGAAGAACCTGTTGAAGGTGATAATCGGCCGGAAGAACCTGTTGAAGGTGATACTCAGCCCGAAGAAGCTGTCAGTGACACACCTGCGGGTATTCAGAATCCTGAAGCTTCGGAATTACAGCCTGTTGAACCACAGTTACCCGAACACGTCCCCGAAAATACCCAAATCGCAGGAGAACAGACTGAAATATGAGCGAACAGAAATATTACGGACGTGTTCTGGGCTGTAACGGCGGACTTTACTACGTGGACAGCAAAGACAGAATATACGAATGCTTTGCCAAAGGAACCTTCAGATACGAAAAGCTCACACCTCTTGCGGGGGACAGGGCGGAATTTGTGCTGGAGGGCGATACGGGGTATATAACCGACATTCTGGAGCGTAAGAATGAGCTTATACGTCCCCCGATGGCAAATCTTGACAAGCTTTTTGTTATTTGTGCGGCGAAAAGTCCCATGCCGTCCACCCTCAATATAGACAAGCTGTGCGCCATAGCGCATAATCGCGGTATTGAGGTGGTTATTGTTATAAATAAATGCGAGCTTGATCCCGATACGGCGCGGGAACTGGGCGATGTGTACTCAAAATGCGGGTACAAGACCGTGCTTTTGCAGGACAGCCCTCATGACCCCGAGACGGTAAAGAATAAGCTTCTTGAAGAAACTGTCGGCGGAGTTGTTGCCTTTGCGGGCGCTTCGGGTGTAGGGAAAACCACGGTTATAAATGCACTTTATCCCGATTTTCTGCTTCAGACCGGCGATATCAGCCAAAAAACAGGCAGAGGCAAACACACCACCCGACAGACCAGACTTTTTAAAATTCAAGGACACGATGATGCTTATATAGCGGATACTCCGGGTTTTTCTCTTTTGGATTTTGAACGCTTTTTCTTTTTCCGCAAGGAAGAATTGCCGTATTCGTTTTGCGAATTTGAAAAATATCTGGGAAGCTGTAAATATGTAAAATGTACTCATACAAAAGAAGAGGGCTGTGCTGTGCTGGAGGCGGTCAAAAAAGGAGAAATACCGCTTTCCCGCCACCAAAGCTACCTGGATTTGTATGAAAGTCTGAAAAAACAAAAGGAATGGGAGTTGAAGAAGTCTTGACAGCATATGTTTTTTGCGGCGGAGAATTTTTTGCCGACGGCTTTTCTTCTCTTGAGCCGTGTGACTTTGCCATAGCTGCCGACAGCGGAATGTATGCCGCGCTGAATATGGATATTGTACCTCAGCTTTTTATCGGAGACTTTGACTCCTTTGATGTGAATCGGCTGTCAACAAAAAACCGCAGGCTTGTTCAAAGCATCAAAACCATGACCTATCCCGTCAAAAAGGACCTTACCGACAGTATGATAGCCATTGAGGCGGCTGTTGAAAGGGGTGCAGACAATATAGTTATTCTGGGCGCACTGGGCGGACGGCTGGACCATACGCTTTCCAATGTTTTCATGCTGAAGAATTTGCGTGACAGAGACGTCACGGCTGTTATAGACAACGGAAGAAATGCCGTGCGTTACATTCATAATGAGGCGATAAAGATTAAAAAACGTTATAAATACATATCTCTTCTTGCTCTCGACGGTGACGCCTCGGGAGTAAGCATAAGTGGTGTTGAATATCCGCTTGACAACGCAGTGCTTAAGTCTGATTTCCCGTATGCGGTCAGCAACCGCATTTCAGGAGATGAGTGCAGTATAACGGTAAAAGACGGCGGTCTTTTGGTGGTGGAAAGCCATGAGTAAAAAAACCGTTGTTCTGTTTGCCCTCAACAGCTCATACAGTCATACAAATTCGGCTGTAAGGCTTCTGAAAAAGTATTATGAAAGCCTTTTTTCCACCGACACGCTTGAAATAAAGCTGATGGAACGGAATATGGGCGACCGTGACCTTGATATTATAAATGAGTTGTGCAGTATCAATGCGGACGCATACGGATTTTCGGTGTACATCTGGAACAGAATCAGGATGCTTGATTTTGCACGCACCGTAAAGTCGCTTTTGCCACACAGCTTTGTGTTTTTCGGCGGACCTGAAATTTCCTTTGAGGATGAAAGCTTTTTTGATGAAAATCCTTATGCCGACAGCATCATTCGCGGCGAGGGCGAAAAAGCATTTGTACGGCTTTGCGAGGACTTGCTTTTGGATATGCCGCTTGAAAAGCTTTATGACGGCGAGCATCTTACCTCAGAGGAATTTGAGCTTTTGGGTAATCCGTACAGTGACGAAACACAAAGTATAGCGGGCAAGCTGGTTTATCTGGAAAGCGTTCGCGGATGTCCGTACAGCTGTTCCTACTGTCTGTCCTGCAATGACAAAGATATACGAGCGAAATCTGCGGATGCAACACTAAGGGAATTGGAAGAACTGAGAAACAGCGGAATAAACGTTGTTAAATTTGTGGACAGAACCTTCAATTACGATGTAAAACGCTGTGTGCAGCTTTTAAGATGCATAATAGATGCGAATTTTCCCTTTTGTTGCCATTTTGAAATGTGCGCTTCGCTTATTGATGAGGATACCCTTGAAGTACTAAAGACCGCACCGCCCGACAAAATACGGCTTGAATGCGGTGTTCAGAGTATTAATCCCAAAACTCTCAAAGCCATCAACCGCCCCGATACTACCGAAAAAACGCTTGCGGTGATTGAAAAACTCAGCAGAATACCTGCCGTTACACTGCACCTGGACCTTATTGCAGGGCTGCCTCATGAGACCATGGAAACCTTTGCTGCAGCATACAACAGGCTTTTCGGTAAATGCGAAATGCTTCAGGTGGGATTTTTGAAGCTTCTGCACGGCACACCAATGCGTAAAGAAAGCGAAGGGTATGTGTATCTGCACTATCCGCCATACACTGTGCTTCAGACTCCCGGTATGACACGGGAACAGCTTAACATTCTGCAGGATATTGCCTATCTCACCGATAAATACCCCAATTCGGGTGCTTTTGAAAATACATTTGAGTTTTTCAGAATAACCGACCCGTTTGCGTTTATGACAGAGCTGAGAAGCTTTATTCTTAAATGCGATAACACGCAGGTTCTGAATAAGAGACTTTCGAGGCGGGACAGCTTTGAGTATCTTTTTAAGTTCCTTTCCCGCACCAATGATACAAAAATCGTGGCTTCCTGTCTGAGGCTTGATTTTCTTATGAATGAAAACATTATGCCGCCGCTGTTTTTGTCGCCTTGTGAAAGCGAAAAAGCGGACAAAGCTGCTCAGGATGTCGCCGAGTCATTTATCAAAGTGCGCCTGGGAGTGAAGCCCTCTGAGCGCGGTCTTGTGTATGTGGGACGTTTTTCGCACCTGGATAACAAGCTCGTTATCTGCAATCGCAACAATAAAGAGCTTTATGTTTTGGATAAATAGCACAAAAGAAAAAAATAATTTTGTGCAAAAGTAAGAAAGTCAAATTTGTTGTTGATTTAATAACATTTTAGTGGTATAATTTAGAGTGAACTATAAGGCTTGTCATTATATTTTGATTTGATATAAATATAATTGCTTGGCTGAATTTTTTATGCATAATTTTAGGAGGATATTTTTAAATGAAGAGAGTATTGGCACTTGCTTTGGCACTTGTTATGGCGTGCGGTGTTCTGGTGGGCTGTGGAAGCAAAGACACCGGAAAAGGCGCCATAATTCCTGTAAGCCTCACCTTTGAAAGATTCAATCTTGACCCCGGTAAGGTGTTTTACGATGTAGAGGCTATGAAACTCAGCAGCCTTCTGTACGAGGGCCTTACAAGAATTGATGAAAACGGCAAGGTTCAGAATGCACTTGCAAAAAGCTGGACTACCAAGATTGATGAGGAAAAAGGCGAATATATACTCAATATAGAGCTTAACAACACTTGGTGGAGCGACGGACGTCAGGTTCTTGCCGAGCATGTTGTTTACGGCTGGAAGAGAATTCTTGATCCTACCAGCAACAATCCCGCTGCGGCTCTCCTGTATGATATAAAGAACGCACGCAAAGTAAAATCCGGTGAAATGACTGTCGATGACCTTGGTCTTGCGGCTCCCGAAAACCTTGTTGTCGAGATCGAATTTGAAGGTCCTTTTGATGTCGAGGAGTTTATGCGCACTGTCGCAAGCCCTGCGCTTGTTCCCGCACGTGAAGACGTGGTCTCCAAAAACCCTGATACCTGGGCAACCAAGATTGAAACCGTTGTAACCAACGGACCCTTCACCGTTAAAAAGATGGGCGGTGCAGAAGCTGTCGAGGGTGAAGAAGGCGAAGATATAGAGGCTGAGGTTACCAGCCGTTATGACCTGTTCACTATCGAACGTTCTCCTTATTACTACCTGTCCGGTTCCGATAATGAGGACATCAAGAAATATGTAACTCCCTACAAGTTTGAAATGAACTATACCACTTCCGCCGATGAACTTTACACCCAGTTCCAGAACGGCGAAATCCACTATCTCAGCTACCTTTCCAAGGATAATTATGATGCCAACATAAAGAATGTTGAAACCATGGATATTCCTTCCGCTTACACTTACTATTTTAACACAAATAAAGCTCCCCTCAACGATGCTTCTGTGAGAAAGGCTCTCGCAAATGCTGTCAGCCGTGATGAAATTGCCGCTATCGTAGGCAGAGGCGTTTCTCCTGCAACAGGTTTCGTTCCTCACGTAACCCGTGAGTACGGCGAGTCCAAGGAGTTCAGAAAGGTCGGCGGAAGCCTCATCAATACCGCCGGTGAAAGCGCAACCATTTCCAAGAAGGGCTCCATCACAATTACATACCGCAAGGATAAGGCAGGTATCGAGGAAGAAGTTGCAAAATACGTTCAGGGCGTATGGAAGGACATGGGTCTGACCGTAAAGATTAAGGGCCTCGAAAACAATGACTATGAAAAGGCGCTTTACTCGGGCGACTTTGATGTAATTGCTCTTGACTATGTAGGTCTTACCGACGATGCACTCAGCTTCCTGGCTCCTTTCGCAAAGAGATACAGCGGTTCCGTAGTATCTCTCGAAAATGATGCCGAACTGTTCACTCCTCACATCACAGGCTTTGAAAACGACGATTACGACGCTATTATCGATAAGGCTTATGCCGCAACCACAAACAAAGAAAAGAATGCGGCTCTGCACGAAGCAGAAGCACTTCTGCTTGAACAGTGCCCCGCAACCGCTCTGTACTTTGATGCGGATTACTACCTGGCAGACAAGAACCTTAAGAACATCGGTTCTACCTTCTTCGGTGCGAGATATCTCCACAAGACCGATCTTAAGGGCTATGTAGATCCCGCAACTCAGAGAGCTAACGCTGATGCAGAAAAATAATCAGTAACGAAAAACCGTGTATCCGATTTGGATACACGGTTTTGTTTTGCCTTACTTTTTGTATGGAGTCTCAATATCAACAAATACGCCGTTTATCATAACCCTTTGCACATCGTGATAAGCAATTTCTTTGCCGAAAATAACAAGATCGGCATCCTTGCCTGCTTCCAGTGAACCGATTCTGTCATCAAGCCCCAGCATTTGAGCAGGATTTATAGTAATCGCTCTTAGCGATTCCATAAAGTCCATACCGCAATGACAGGCAATGTCGGCGCTCAACAAGAGGTATTGGGAAACCACCTCGGGATGGTCGGTTATAATGGCAACTTTAACACCGTTTTTGCTGAGTATAGCCGCATTTTGCGGTGTGGAATTCACAAGCTCGGGCTTGGAGCGATCACCTATAACAGGTCCCGCAAACACCTCACAGCCCTCTTTTGCAAGAATGTCGGCAACCATATGTCCCTCGGTGCAGTGGACCAGCTTGTACTTAAATCCAAAGGTCTTACTGAGACGTATGGCAGTGAAAATATCGTCTGCACGGTGTGCATGAATGTGGGCAGGCACCTGCCCGCGCAAAAGCGGTAAAAGAGCTTCGCACTTTGCATCAAATTCCGGCTTTTCCAACTCATCCTTGTCCTCGGCGGATTCGTATTTGTCAAGAGCTTCAAGATATCTCTGCGCCTTTGAAAGCTGTTCACGGATAAGTGCCGAGGTGGACATGCGGGTTTCAGGCGCAGATTCCTTGGGATGATAGCAGCACTTGGGGTTTTCTCCCAGCGCCATTTTTATAGCGGCTGGATTTGCCATAACCATATCATCCGCACGGCGCCCGTAGGTTTTCATGGCAATAAAGCTTCCGCCGATTGCATTGGCACTGCCGGGACCGGTGGCAACCGTGGTAACTCCTGCCGAGTATGCTTCTTTAAAGCATCTGTCCAAAGGATTGACCGCATCAATCGCCATAAGATGCGGGAGAATCGGGTCGGTTATCTCGTTGAGGTCATCCGCTTCAAAGCCAAGGCCGTCGCCGATAAGACCGATGTGGGAATGAGCATCAACAAAGCCCGGCAGTACGGGTGCGCCATCAAGGTCGATGACACTGTCGAATACGCCCTCGGGCATACCTTTTCCCACTTCAGAAATTTTGTCACCATCAATTATAATAAAACCGTCGTGTATGATATCACTGTCGGCATTCATGGTATAAATTACAGCATTTTTTAAAAGTATTTTCATTGCATTTCCTTAAAAACGTCGGGCGGATGTGACTCCGCCCGTTTTTTGTGAAATTAAACCGTCAACTCTACTTCGTTTCCGCTTTCGTAAAGCTCCAGCAGAGGATTTACAAATTCGGAAAGGAACTCATCCACCTGTTCGGGACAGCGTCCGATGTAAAGCTCGGGCTTCAACAGCTCGTCAATATCCTCATGAGTTATGCGGAATGTTTCGTCATTGCAGATACGGTCAATGAGGTCGTTGTCGAGACCCTCTTCTTTAACCATTTTGCCTGCCGCAAGGGAATGCTCGCGGATTTTTTCATGCATCTCCTGACGGTTAGCACCGTTCTTAACGGCACGCATCATTATGTTCTCACTCGCCATGAAAGGAAGCTCCTTCATAACACGTGCGGTGATAACCTTGGGATATACAACAAGACCGTTGGTGATGTTCATGTATATATTGAGTATCGCATCCACAGCCAGGAACGCTTCCGCAACGGAAACGCGCTTGTTTGCCGAGTCGTCCAGTGTTCTTTCAAACCACTGGGTAGAGGCGGTGATTGCGGGATTGAGAGAATCGCATATTACGTAACGCGCAAGAGCGCATATACGCTCGCTTCTCATGGGGTTGCGTTTGTAGGGCATAGCGGACGAGCCTATCTGATGCTTTTCAAAAGGCTCTTCCATTTCCTTAAAGGATTGCAGAATACGCATATCGTTGGCAAACTTATATGCACTCTGTGCAACGCCCGAAAGAGTTGCAAGTATCGCACTGTCTACCTTTCTGGAATAGGTCTGACCCGAAACGGGTACACACTTTTCAAAGCCCATCTGCTGTGCAATAAGCTTTTCAAGCTGCTTAACCTTTTCCATATCGCCCTCAAACAGCTCAACGAAGCTTGCCTGAGTGCCTGTTGTGCCCTTTGAACCCAAAAGTGCAAGATTGCTCAGACGGTAGTTTATTTCATAAAAATCGTAAATAAGCTCATTTATCCACAGTGTCGCACGCTTGCCGACCGTGGTAAGCTGTGCGGGCTGAAGGTGGGTGTAGCCCAGACAGGGCAGAGCCTTGTTTGCACTTGCAAAAGCAGAAAGATTCTTGATAACGCTTACCAGCTTTTTGCGGACAAGTATAAGCGCTTCCTTCATTATTATAACGTCGGTGTTGTCGCCTACGTAGCAGGAGGTCGCACCCAGATGGATTATTGGCTCTGCATCGGGACACTGACGTCCGTATGCGTAAATGTGAGCCATAACGTCATGGCGTACCTGCTTTTCACGCTCTACCGCAACATCGTAGTTTATATCATCCTTGAATTTCTCCATGGACTCAATCTGAGCATCTGTAATGCCCAGACCCAGCTCCTTTTCCGCCTTTGCGAGAGCTATCCACAGCTTGCGCCAGGTACGGAACTTGAAGTCCTGGGAGAAAAGATACTGCATTTCCTTACTGGAATACCGTGTTGAAAACGGACTCTGATAATTGTCTGTCATTATATGTTACTCCTTTTGTCATAGCCGAAAAGAGCCGAACTCATGTCGGTTTCGAGGACGATTTTCGCCCCTTTCGGCGTTATTTTTTCTTGTAATATGTACATATAACTGCGCAAAAATGCCTTGAAAGAAACAAAAATCGTTCCT
>SVQW01000012.1 GCA_015065085.1 Oscillospiraceae bacterium
GTTGGAGCCTTCTCAAAACCATCGAGTGGTAGGAGTTGTTAACCAATCCACAGCATCTAAACAATTATACCATAGTTCTTGGAGAGGAACTCTAAAAACTACTACATTTATTATACGAGGAGTTGTTTTGATTAAAGAAAATAAAGCAAATAGAACTCGACAAGTCCAATTCCGAATGGACCCGAAAATATTTAACAAACTAAAGTCAACCATTGTATATGACGAAGAGATACACAGTATGGCAGACTTATTTAATGAAGCTGCAAAGAAATATTTAAAAGAAAAGGGTGTGAAAATAAATGGCTAAAAAAGAAGTAAAAACAGATTTATGGGTATGGGAGCTTTTGAAACAAGCCGATATCAGCCTTGACGCTCAGGGTAGCACCATACTTGAAATAGATACCGTACTCAAAACAGCCTCCAAGAAAGGCACAGGACGAGTAGGCTTTCCTGAATATGTTGGAGTGGTTAAAGACTACTTGCTTGTTATCGAGGACAAAGCGGACTTGTCAAAGCATATCAAACTTGACGACGGCGGTGTTATCAGTCAAGAAGTGCAAGCCGTAACAGATTACGCCGTTAATGGCGCTGTGTTCTATGGCAAACATCTTGCAGAACATACAAGCTATAAGAAGATAATAGCCTTCGGTGTGTCAGGTGACGAAAAAAAGCACAAGATTTCACCCGTGTATATAGACGAAACAGACTTTTACAGAGAATTACCGGAAGTTGAGTCTTTTATTTCCTTTAACGAGAGCAACATCGACGAGTATTTTGTGCGTGAAGTGTTGCAAGAGGACACGGACAGCGAGAAAGAAACAGCGGAAATCTTAAAGGATGCAGCCGCTTTGCACGAAGATTTGAGGAATTACGGCAGTCTTAAAGATACGGACAAGCCGTTGATTGTTTCGGGAATACTGCTTGCACTCAGAGAAATAGAATTCAAAAACTTTTCCATTGAAGAACTAACAGGCGACACTATCAAGACCGACGGCGAAAAGATATACAGAGCAATAGCAGACAATTTACAAAGGGCTAATGTGGCACCGGAAGTCAAAAAACAAAAACTCTTGTCACAGTTTGCACTAATTAAGGACACGGCAAAACTTAATTCCGTAGATCCGAAACTGAAAAGGACACCTTTGAAACATTTTACAGAGTTCTTATATGACAAGATTTATCGCTCTATCCGTTACAGCCAGAGTGCAGAAGATTATCTCGGCAGATTTTACGGCGAGTTTATGAGCTATTCAGGGGGCGACGGACAGACACTTGGTATCGTATTGACACCAAAGCATATAACGGAGCTTTTCTGTGATTTGGTTGACATTAAACCGACGGACACAGTTTTCGATCCGTGTTGTGGCACGGCAGGTTTTTTGATTGCGGCTATGCACAAAATGTTAAAGCAAGCAACAACCGACAGCGAAAAGCGGAGCATAAAACAAAAGCAACTGCACGGCGTTGAACTTCAACCCTATATGTTCACGATAGCTACAACTAATATGATACTTCGGGGCGACGGTAAGAGCAACCTTATAGACACCGACTTTTTGAAGTTAAACCCCAATCAGTTGCAGTTAAAGGGTGCGACAGTTGGCTTTATGAATCCGCCATACTCACAAGGCAGTAAGGCAAATCCCGATTTATACGAGATAGCTTTCACGGAGCATTTACTGAACAGCTTGACAGTCGGTGCGAGGTGTGCTGTTATCGTTCCGCAGTCTGCTATGACCGGAAAGAGCAAGGACGAGCAAGCCGTCAAAGAGAGCATTTTGAAGCATCATACTCTTGAGGGTGTTATCTCATTGAACAAAGACACCTTTTACGGCGTGGGTACTGTTCCGTGTATTGCAGTCTTTACGGCAGGCATACCGCACGAAGCGGACAAGATTTGTAAATTTATCAATTTTGAAAATGACGGATACAAGGTAGCTCCGCATGTAGGACTGATTGAAACTGAATCAGTAAAGGACAAGAAAGCACATCTGTTGAGTGTATGGCGTGAGGAAATGGAAGCCGAGAGCAAATTCTGTGTATATACAACAGTTGAAGCCGCTGACGAGTGGCTACATAGTTTTTACTATTTTAATGACGAGATACCAACCGAGGCGGACTTTGAAAAGACAATCGGAGACTATTTGACATTTGAGTTTTCTATGATAATGCAAGGGCGAGAATATCTGTTTGAGGAGGACGGCGATAATGCTAAATCTTAACGACAGAGAATGGAAAGTATTTAAAATTTCTTCTTTATTCAAAATAGTATCGGGCAGAGATACGATTTTAGATAACAACACAGGGAATATGCCATATGTTAATTCTTCTGGTGTAAACAATGGTATAACTCAATTTGTAAATGAGTTTAGGGTGATTGTAGAAAATTGTATTACAATCGCAAGAACAGGAACAGTTGGTGCAACATTTTATCAAAAAGGCAAAGTCGCTATTTCTGGTAATATAAGAGCCTTAATCCCTGTTGGATTTGTCTTAAATCAAGATATTGCATTGTTTTTAATACAAACGATAAAAAATACAACAAGTGGAAGATTTAGCTATGGAAAAATTTTAGGAACAGAAAGAATAACAAATCTTAAGATTTTACTCCCAATTACCGATGACGGACAGCCCGACTATGCTTTTATGGAGCAGTATATCAGGGAGCGAGAGGACAAGCTCAAACAGAAATACAGAGATTTTGTCAATGCTCAACTTGAAACGCCACCGATACCGCTTGCGGAAAAGACATGGGGCGTGTTCTATCTCAAAGACCTATTTGACATCATACAAAGGGGCAAGCGACTTGTTAGAGAGCATCAGCAAGCAGGCACAATGCCCTATGTATCATCGACAGCAATGAATAATGGTATTGACGGCTTTATCAGTACGGAACGCACGACAAGGGAGTTTTCAAACTGTTTGACGATAGCAAACAGCGGAAGTGTCGGCAGTAGCTTTTATCAGCCGTCAAAGTTTATAGCATCAGACCACATAACCCACTTGAAGAACGACAGCTACACAATGTATGTCTATTTGTTCATCGCTACAATGACAAAGCGAATGAGTGAGAAATATAACTTTAACCGAGAGATTAACGACTACCGAATATCAAAAGAGAAGATACTGCTACCCACAACCGACGAGGGCAGCCCTGACTACGAGTATATGGAGCAGTACATCAAAGCCGTTATGTTCGGGAAGTACAAAAAATATCTTGAATATCAAAAATGTCCGCTACTTTAACGAGCAGGGAATATGTGTACCATATTCCAAACATTTAGGATATCCTAAGACCTTATTATAAAAGCCTGAAACGACATCTCTCGTTTCAGGCTTAATGATATTATTTTGATTTAACTGTTTTTAGTGAAGAAATTAACATTCTGCGAATGGCACCACATTCATTTTGTATTTTCTTATATTTCTCTTTTTCGATACAATCTGTTTCATATAGTAATTCCAACCAATACTCTGTTTCATAGCATTCTTTTTGTGCTATTTCAAGCTTTGATATAAAATCATTCTTGCTTTGAGCATATTGTGCTTCGTGAAGATTTGCACCTATTGAGGTTGCAGAACGAAGCAGTTGATTTACCAACACCGCTTCTTTATGACTCGATTTAATTTCTCTACACAAGAAAACAATATCCTTTGCAAATTGCTTTGCTTTATCTCTTAAAATACTATCCGCCATAATCATCACCTCTCAATAGTTATACTGTAATTTTTCTGTTTTTTCAAGTTGTATTCTGTACTTCGTACAGAGTGATATTTTTGACAAATCAAAAGTGTTATTAAAACCTTTGGTTTTAGTGGTATTTTATTCGCTGATAAACTGCCGAAGGCAATACCACTGCGGAGCAATATCACTACGAAGTAATAGAACTCGCCGTAAGGCGAATAAAACTGCCGAGTGTCCTTAAGAACACTCCGCATAAACCGGACGCATTTTTATTTACAGTTCGATATTTATTTCGTATTCATCATCAATAAGCACATAATTAAGCTTGTATTCCTTTGCATTTCTCAGAAAATACGCGTTATCCTCCGCAACACCCTCCGGCGTAAGCTCATCATCACAAATACGCTTTTCGATGGCACAGGCATGCTTTTTTATATCATCAAAATGATTTTTTATGTATCTCTCGCTCATTACAAGGCAGTAGTACCTTATATTTTCAAGATATCCGCTGTCAAAATCATTTTTCCAGTTGCAAGGGACATAGCACCCCTCCACAATAAGATTCTGATTGTTTTCGATGGCGGTTTTTATAATCTCACGGACTATGGGCCATAAATACTCTGTCAGTTCCTTGTCATCGCTTAAAGGAGTAAGCTTTGTATTACCGCTTCGTATAAGACCCATTTTCAAATGATCGATTGACAGGTAAGGATATCCGTATTTTTCAAGTAGGTTTTGCGCAAGAAGTGTTTTTCCCGTGTGGGAGGCGCCCGTTATAATGATTATCATTTTTCCCCCTATTACTTTTGCAAATCTTTTTCCTTATTATAGAGTATATCATAATATTTATATTTATGTCAATATTTTAACAAAAATAATATATGATATTGCATTTATTACAAAATAACATTCAAAAACGGCACGTTTTTATAATAAATACTCTTGAAATATATGTTTTTCCATGGTATAATGGTACCAGTATTATTACATAACCAACTATATTGGAGGTATGTTTATGGAACTTGGTATTTTTTACTGTCAGCTTCTTTCGGCTGAAAAAGAACAGGGCGTAAAATACGAGGATGCAATAGCAAAAGCTCAGTCGCTGGGCATTACGGCTATTGATTTGGATGTAACCTATATTTATCAGACCGTACCCGAAGTGCTCAAGGAGCATCTTGCGCAATACGGAATGCATGTTTCTTCAGTTCACTCCGCAGCTCAGTGCAGTGTTTCTCCCGACGGCTGTATACATTTCGGTCTGGAGCGTATGAAGGAGGATATCCGCCGTGCAAAGCGTGTGGGAAGCCCGAGATTCATGGCTGTTCCTCAGCTCCCGGACGACTACAAGCCCGAAAACAGAAAGCTGTATGTTGACGGCTTCCGCAAGCTCTTCAAAAAACTGGCTGTGTACGGAAAAGAAATCGGCGTTCAGGTAACGGTTGAGGATTTCTCCACCACCTCTGTGCCTTACGCTTCCTTTGAAGACCTTGACTGGCTGATGGACAATATACCCGAGCTTATGTTCACCTTCGATTCAGGTAACTTCCATCTTGCCGGATTCGATGAAATGAAGGCTCTTGAAAAATACACCGACAGAACCGTTTATCTGCACCTCAAGGGCATTCTTAAGGTTGATTACGAAACCGATATTCTGCGCGACGGCCATTATTTTGAGATAATGGACCTTGGTACGGGCGTTGTTGACAACAAAGCAATTTACGACCACTTCAGAAGTGTTGGCTATGACGGCGTAATCATTATGGAGTGCAATTTCAGCGACCAGTACAACCGCACACTCAAATCGGTTGACTTCATGAACAGCATAATGAAAAAATAAACCAAAAGTGATATAATTCCGCTAACGCGGAATTATATCACTTTTTTACATTCGCCTAAAAAAGCTCGTAAAGAGACGCGCAGGCAAGAACATCTTTATAATTCAATTCCGATACCGTTACCATTCCGTCGGCAGAGTTGGAATGAATTATTTTGCCGTTGCCGATATACATTGCTACATGTCCTTTGAAAAAAACAAGGTCGGCAGGACGTAATTCTTCCTTTTTAATTTCGTAATCGGAATAAAACGGAAAACGGGCATCACGGTATATTTTTATGCCGTTTAAGTAATAAGCCATGAAGCACAGCCCCGAGCAATCAATACCAAGCGGTGTTTTTCCGCCCCAGCGGTAAGGCACACCCATATATTCCTTTGCACACCTTATTATTTTTGAAGGCTTTGCACGTTTTTGCGGCACAAGCGGCTCGAGATGGGCACAGGGTACAAAAGCTTCTGTGCCGTTATACTTTACGGTGCAAAACTTCTCGCCCTTTTCGATAACCTCCAAAAAAGCCCCCTTGGGCAATGTGTCCGAGGGAAGATGTATATATCCGGGCTGAGGCAATATATCACAAAAATGAGATTTTACCCGATGGGTAGGTCTGTACGTACCGCGTGTTATATCACATACATTGACATAACCCGCATAGCCGTAGTCTGTTTTACAGAATACCCTGCCCTCCTTCTGCTCTCCCACAACCGTCACCTCCCATCCGTGCAAAAGCTCGTCAGACACTTCTCCCAACATATTGAACATAAAGCTATGCCCTTTATTTACATAAAAAATGCTGTCGGTCGGCATAATAATTAAAACTCCCTTCAAAATTTTACAAATTATACTGTAATTGGAATGATATTTGTGTTATACTATTAGTCAGTAGAATAATATGGAGGTATTTGCCTTGATAAAAGAAAATATTTTCGACAGAATAAGTCTCAACATATCAAAAACAGATAAATTCAAAACGAATTTTCTTTCTCTGTTCTTTTCGGTACCGCTGAAAGAAGAAACCGCGGCAGAATATGCACTTCTTCCCAAGGTACTCACCAGAGGAAGCAATAAATTCCCTGACATGCGCGCTATAAACAGACACCTCGACCGTCTTTACGGCGGCCATATATCCACAACGGTATTCAAGCGCGGAGAAAGACAGATAATCGGTATTTTCGCAAGCTGTCTTTGTAATGAATATGCATTTGAAAAGACAGATATTCTCAAAGAGCTGATAAAAACCGCAGGTGAGCTGTTTTTCAACCCCAAAACCGAAAACGGCGGCTTTACCGCTTCCTACGTAGAAAGCGAAAAGAAGAATCAGATTGATTTCATAATGGCTCAAAAGAACAATAAAAACCAGTATGCCCTCAGACGCTGTCAGCAGGAAATGTGTGCCGACGAGGCTTACGGATTAAGCGAGTACGGTACTGCAGAGCAGGTGTCGGCCATAACACCGGTTTCCCTTTATAAAGCCTACAAGCGTTTTATCGCTCAGGCAAATATTGACGTGTTCTTTGTGGGAAAATGCGACGAAAACACGCTTAAAAGCGATATTACCGAAATGCTGTCAGGCGTGGAGCGAGCCGATGCTGAGGAATTCAAGCCCAACATTATAAAAACCGTAGGCGAAGTAAAGAATATTGAAGAAGAAATGAACATAAATCAGGGCAAGCTCACGTTGGGCTTCCGCTCGGGAATGTCCATTTACGACGAAAATTACCTTTCGTTTTCGCTGTTCAATGAAATTTTCGGCGGTTCACCCTCCAGCAAGCTGTTCATGAATGTGCGTGAAAAGCTTTCGCTGTGCTACTATTGTACCGCAGTGCCGGAAGCGCACAAGGGACTTTTGTTTGTTGCCAGCGGAATAGAGGTTGAAAACAAAAAGAAAGCACAGGACGAAATCCTCGCTCAGCTTAATGATATCAAAAACGGAAAAATCAGCGATGCCGAATTTGACAGTGCGGTCAAATCACTGATAAACGGCTACTCCGAGCTTAACGATGACCCTCAGAGCCTTTCATTGTGGTATTACGGACGTATGCTGGCAGGAATCAGCGAAACACCCGAGGCGGTATGCCAAAAAATCACAAATCTCACCAAAGAGGATGTTATAAATGCCGCACGCGGTGTGGTTCTTGACACGGTATACTTCCTGAAAGGAGCAAACCAATGAGTTACGTTCTTAACGAAAACAAGCATATAAACGAAAAATATTACTATTTCAAGCATAAAAGCGGACTTGATGTTTATGTGATTCCCAAAGAACTCGGCACATATTACGCACTGTTCGGAACAAAATACGGCTCTATCGACCGTACCTTCAAGCGTGACTGCGATAAAGATTTCATCACCGTTCCCGACGGTATTGCCCATTTTCTGGAGCACAAGCTTTTTGAAAACGAGGACGGCGTAGACACATTTGCACGTTATGCTCAATACGGTGCAAGTGCCAACGCCTACACCTCCTCTGACAAAACCGCTTATCTTTTCTCCTGTACCGAGAATTTTGACGAGTCCCTGGAAATTCTTCTGGATTTTGTGTCCCATCCCTACTTCACCGAACAAACAGTGGAAAAAGAACAGGGTATTATAGCCCAGGAAATAAGAATGTATGAGGACAACCCCGGTTGGAGAGTGTACTTTAATCTTCTTCGCGCGCTTTACAACAAGCACACCGTGCGAATCGATACGGCAGGAACGGTTGAATCCATCCGCGAAATAACCCCCGAAATACTTTATAACTGCTACAACACCTTCTACAACCCGGGTAACATGGTGCTGTGCGTCAGCGGAAAGGTTACTCCCGAGCAGGTTGAAAAAATTTGCGACAAGGTACTGAAACCGGGTGAGACAGTCGGTATCAGCCGTCGTTACGAAGAGGAAGCGCCCGAAATCTGTGAAAAAATCAAAACCGAAAAGCTTGAAGTAGCTTTCCCTCTGTTTTCTATCGGCATAAAAGACAATGACGTTCCCTCACAGGGAGAAGCATTGATGAAAAAGCAGGCAGAGCACGAAATAATAATGGAAAAGCTTTTCTCAAAATCAGGTGATTTTTATAACCGCCTTTACGAAGAAGGGCTTATCAACAACAAGTTCTCCTCCGGCTACGAGCGCGGCATATCCTTTGCTTTTTCGGACATTTCCGGCGAAAGCCGCGACCCCGAAAGACTTATGCTGGAAGTAGAAAAGGAGCTTGAAAAATATGCCTCCGATTTTGACACGCTTTTCACCGACGAGGATTTTGACATTGTCAAGCGTGTGGTCTACTCCAAAAACGTTCAGGACTGGGGCTCGACCGAGGAAATTGCCAACACCTTTATGGATTTTAAATTCATGGGCGGAGATATGCTTAAGTACCCCAATATTATAGCTTTGCTTACCAAGGAGGATGTGAAAAAACGCTTTCTTTCCACCTACAAAAGTGAGTTCTGCGCCATGAGCGTGATAATGCCGAGGTGAAAATATGGAAACAATGATAGGTTTCCCCGGGCTGGGGATAAAGGATTTCCATGTCAACCCAATCGCCTTTGACGGTGCAGAAATAGGCATGCCGTGGCTGAAAATTGCCTGGTACGGCGTAATTATCGCCTTCGGCATGATACTGGCTTACCTTTACGCCCTGAGAAACATGCGAATTGAGGGTATAAAGGATGACCATTTCCTGGATATAATTATTTTCACCGTTCCCATGGGCATTATTTCGGCGCGCATATTCTATGTACTGTTCAGCCTTAATGATTATCACAGCTTTTACGAAATGATTGCAATATGGAACGGCGGAATTTCCATACTGGGAGCGGTTATAGGCGGTGCTCTTACCATAGTTGCCGTTACAAAATTCAAGAGAATATCCACCTTCAAGGCGTTGGACGCCATTGCTCCTGCAGTAATGATAGGTCAGATACTCGGACGCTGGGGCAATTTCATGAATGCAGAGGTTTACGGCAACGAAACCACACTCCCCTGGCGTATGAGGATAACAAGTGCGCAGGGAACAATCGAGGTTCACCCACTGTTTTTATATGAATCCCTGTGGAATCTGGCAGGACTTATCATAATACACCTTATTTACAAAAAGAAAACCTTTGACGGTCAGATTTTTTTGTGCTATGTATTCTGGTACGGGCTTATCAGGAGTCTGCTGGAGCTTATGCGTAACGACGAATTCATACTCAAAACCTCGGGCGGACTTCCCGCATCATTCATAGTAAGCGTTGCCGCCTGCGTGACGGCACTTATCGTACTTATAACAAAAACTATTCTTACCAAAAACAAAAAGGAGAAAAAAATATGACTGTTATAGACGGAAAAGCAGTATCCGCCTCCCTGCGAGCGCAAATACGTGAAGAAGCGGAAAAGCTACCCGAAAAGCCGGGGCTGGCTGTTATACTGGTGGGAGACGACCCCGCCTCTCAGACCTATGTAAAGAACAAGAAAAAAGCTTGCGACGAGGTGGGCTTTTATTCCGAGGAATACCGTCTGCCCGCCGAAACCACTCAGGACGAGCTTTTAGAGCTTATAAATAAACTCAACAACGACGAAAAAATCAACGGCATTCTTGTTCAGCTTCCCGTTCCCAAGCACATTGACGATGTCGCCGTAATACAGGCTATTGCTCCCGAAAAGGACGTTGACGCTTTCGGATACGAAAACGTCGGCAGAATAATGATAGGCAATTTTGATTTCGTACCCTGCACACCGGCAGGCGTCATGCAACTGCTGAAAGCATACAACATTGATGTGAACGGCAAAAATGCGGTGGTTGTGGGACGAAGCAATATCGTCGGAAAGCCTCAGGCGATGCTGTTATTACATGAAAATGCCACTGTCACAATCGCACATTCCAGAACCAAAAATCTGGCAGAGGTAACAAAAAACGCCGACATTCTTGTCAGCGCCATAGGAAAAGCCAAGTTTATAACAGCCGATATGGTAAAAGATGGCGCAGTGGTTATAGATGTAGGCATAAACCGTGACGAAAACGGCAAGCTGTGCGGTGATGTGGACTTTGATAATGTGAAGGACAAAACCTCCTTTATAACTCCCGTTCCCGGTGGTGTGGGTCCCATGACCATAACAATGCTTATGAAAAACACTCTGGAAAGCAAGAAGAAAGCACTTAAAAAATAATTTTGAGGATGAAAACATATGAGTATTAAAATTTTTGAAGAAAACTACGAAAACTACGGCAAATGCCTGACAATTTCAAACGAACGTCTGGTTATGAAGGTAACACTTGAGGTGGGTCCCAGAATCATATATACCTCTCTGGACGGAGACAGCAATATATTTTTCAACGACCTGCCGCGCGCTGAAAAGCGTGAGGGGGCAGATATGGAAAAGGTATATGACAAGGGCGATGTATGGTATATCTACGGCGGAACACGTCTGTGGTTCAGTCCCGAGGAAATGCCGCTGACCTATTACCCCGATAATGACAAGGTGGATTATACCGTAAACGGCAACACAGTAACCTTTACTCCACCTGTACAGAAGGTTACCATGATGCAGCAGACAATATCCGTCACCATGGACGATACACTTCCCAACGTAAAAATAGACTATACCGCTCAAAATAAAGGCACAAAGCCCTGCAAGTACTCCCTTTGGGCAATGTCGGTTTGCGACAAGGGCGGTATGGCAATTATTCCCCAGCCCGCCGACAAAACAGGGCTTCTGGCAAACCGGGTTATCTCGGTTTGGGAATACACCGATATGGCAGACAAGCGTCTGAGCTGGGGCAGTGATTACATTGCAGTAAAACAGCTTGACGAAGAGGGTATCTCCCCCCTCAAAATCGGTGTGAACAACACCGCGGGCAAGATAGGCTTCGTTCACGGCTCAACACTCCTCATCAATTCCTACACTCCCGACCACAAAAGCGGAGAATACCCCGATTACGGTGTATCCACCGAAATTTACACCTGCAAAAAATTCATGGAGGTTGAAACGCTGGGACAGCTTTACACCTACGCTCCCGGTGACATTCATACTCATACCGAAAACTGGAGCTTTGTGGGCGGTGTGACCCAGCCCGCCATGGACAAAGACGAAATCAAGAGCTTTGCGGATAAGTACCTCAGATGAAATCGGAGAAAATTTATGAAACCGACTATTTTGAAGCATGGTACAATATACCAGTCCGATCATGTTTTCGGTTACGCAGGCTGGCCTACACTTACAAAACTTAAAGACGGGACACTTGTCTGCGTGTATTCCGGCGACAGACTTGCCCACGTTTGTCCTTTCGGGCGTGTACTGATGTCAAAATCCTTTAACGGCGGTGAGAGCTGGAGTGCGCCAATGACGGTTATGAACACCGCTCTGGACGACCGCGACGGCGGAATTGCAGTGTTTGGTGAGAACAGGGACAAAGTAATAGTCACAAGCTTTACCAATACCATAAAAATGCAGATTGAGTATGCCACCACACCCGACCATCCCCATCATCAATATGCGGGTCAGGAACCCAATCCCGGACTTACGGTAGCATATTTTGATAAAATGGAAAAGGCAGGAGTAGCCGAGATACGTGAAAAAGAGGCGCTGGGCAGTACATATGTCATAAGCTTCGACAATTGCAATTCATTTACGGATTTTACCCTTTTACCCATTACCGCTCCCCATGGTCCCTGCGTGCTTAATGACGGAAGTCTGTTCTATGTGGGCAGAAATTTCAGCAGTGAAAAAGGCGAAGATGCCATATACGGCAAGTATCACGCGCTGAAAAAAGGCATTTATTATATGACCGGCAAGGACGGAAAAACATGGACGGATGCGGTTGAAATACCTATGGTGTTTACCGAGCAACAAAAGGAATGGATGTTCTGCGAGCCTTACGCTTTACAGCTGTCAAGCGGCAGAATACTTGTGCACATACGTGTTCATAAATTTGAAAACGGCGAGCAAATCGGATGCGGAATTTACCAGTGCCACTCGGACAATATGGGTGAAAGCTGGACACAGCCCAAGCAGATAGTTGATGTGGGATTTCCGTCACATCTGACACAGCTTAAAAACGGGTGGATAATTTGTTCTTACGCTATTCGATTTGGAGAACAAAAGGGAGAAAGAGTAATTGTAAGCAAAGACGACGGCGAAACCTGGAGTGAGGAGTTCATTCTGCGTGACGACGGCGTTGACGGCGACCTCGGCTATCCCTCCACCGTAGAGCTGGACGACGGAGCTTTGCTTACTGCGTATTATCATAAATTACAAGGTCGTACAAAGCCTGGAATTTACTATACAAAATGGAAGCTTGAATACTAACATAACAAATTAATTGGCTGTAAAAAATCAAATTTGATTTTTACAGCCAATTTTTTGATTCTTAAACGTATGTCACAAATACACTTCTCTTGAAAGTGCAAAGGAGTAGATTATGATTTCCTTAACGGGTCTTTCGGTGATATCGCTTACGGCACGGGCGTAAAACTCCAGCTGTGTACGGTGGCGTTCAATCAGAATACGTTGGTCATTCACGCGGTCGGTTTTGAAATCCACAACGGTATAAGTGCCGTCGGGGTTTTCAAAAAAGCAGTCGATAACACCCTGAATAAGTATCTTTTCCCCTTTCACATCGCTGTCAATGGTATCGGAATCCACCAGGATGTTAAACCGCATTTCACGGCGTACATCACGTGAAGCCTTGATTTTTTTGTACAGATCGGATTTAAAGAAGTTGTCAAGCTTTGCAAAATCCAGTAAATCGTACTGCTCCTGTGTTATGAAATCCTCACGCACAAGTCTGTCTGCCTCGTATCTGCATCCCTTGGCGGCGCAGATTGCATAGTCGCAGAACTGGGCAAAGGTGTGCATGGCAGTTCCCGTTTCAGCACTGATATTCTGCTTTTTACCGCTTACAAAAAACGGGGCTTCAAAAGCATAGACCTCGGGAGGCTGCTGTGTGTCATCCGTAAGCCCCAGATGAAGCTGACTTACCGAAAGCTTCTGCGGCACTGCCGACAGGCGCTCATGCGGATAACAAAAGCTCAGACTGCGAGGGTCAATTTCAGCCACAGGACGGCTTACATTATACACGGCTGTTTTTTGCACATCTTCACTTTCGCCAAGCGGATGAAGAGTTACATCCAGTTTGAGACTCGGGGCAAAAAAAGTCTGATAAGTCATGATATTTTCTTCATAAGCCGCATCATATTTCAAAACGGATGCAATAATATCGTAATGGCTGTCCGCCTTTGTAAGCTCATGAAGAGGGTGGGTATTCTTGGCGGCAGAAAGCTCACTCGGTCCCGCGCAGGCAGTCAGCACAAGATGCTTTTTTGCTCGGGTAAGCGCCACGTACAAAAGGCGCATTTCCTCCTCAAGAAGCTTTTCCTTTTCAGCAAGTGACGCCGTTTTTCGAAGCAGTGTATCATAGCTTACGATGCCGTCGGCATCGGTATGCTTCATGGTAACTCCCATTTCCTTGTTGATTATCATACTGCCGGTAATATCGCCCATATTCATCTTTTTATTAAGACCGGCTACAAAGCAAACCGGGAATTCCAGACCCTTTGATTTATGCATGGTCATAAGTCTTACGGCGTTACCGCTTTCCTGCGGAACGTTATACGAAAAACCGTTTTCAATAATATCATTAACATAGGAAATGAACATGAAGAGACCTTTGATGTCCTTGGTTTCAAAGCTTTGTGCAAAGTCATAAAATGTCAGAAGATTTTCCTTACGGCTTTTGTCGTTCATCAGCGAAAGAACCGAAGTATCGTTGTAAACCGTGCGTATCAGCTGTGCCACACCTATTCCTGTACTAAGCTCCCGCCAATGCTTGAGGGTGCGGTCGAAGCTGTCAATTTTCATACTCAGCTCATCCTCATGCGTATTGCGGTACGACAACATGGCATTATAAAAGCATCCGTCGGCATCATTTTTATCCGCACAAAGCCTTATGTTATAGAGCTGGTCGGGGGTAAACCCGAAAAATGGAGTATTCATTGTACCCACAAGATAAATATCCCTGCGTGGATTGTCTATGGCATTAAGAATACACAGCATCATAAGAACTTCGCTTTTGTCAAAAAGTGACTCACGGCTCTCGGTAACACATGGAATATCATATTTGTCCAACACCTGCTTCATTTTCAAAAGTCCGTCGCTGTCACGCGCCAGAACCGCTATATCGCTGTAATCGTAACCGTTTTTTGCAAATTCCGTTATTCCGGATGCGATATATTCCCATTCCGCCTGCTTTTCCGCTTTGGAGTCACCGGCACCGCGTGGGGACATTTCAAACACGTGAAGCTGAGGAATTATTTTTTCTTCATCCTTGGTGCACACCAGCATGTCCTCGTCAATATACGAGCCGGGGGAAATGCTGTTCATGGTACCCGCAAAAAGCATATTGACAAAATCAAGAACACCGCCGTTACTGCGGAAGTTTTCTGACAGGAATATTTTCTGTTTTATTTCGCTTCCTGACCCGTAGTATTCAAATCCGTCTTTATATTTTCTGAAAATGGAAGGGTCTGCACCTCTGAAGCGGTAAATGCTTTGCTTTATATCGCCTACCATAAACAGATTTCTGCCGTTTGAAATTGCGTTAAACAGTATGTCCTGCAAAAGATTGGTGTCCTGATATTCGTCGATGAATATTTCGGCATATTCCTCTGTCAGTTTTTCGGCAAGCGGAGTTTTTTCGAAGGTACCGTTTTCGTAATCAAAGCTTCCGCTTTTGACAAAAGCTTTAAATGTAAAATGGCTCAGGTCGCTGAAATCCATAATGTGACGACGGATTTTTTCCTCACGCATGGAGATTATAAGCTCATTTACCATGCGTGCCAGCACACAGCTCATTTTGTAATTCATGGCACATTGCTCGAAAACCGTTTCCTGCGGATATGTAAGAATTTCGGTTTTGAGCATATTTATCATTTTTTTGAACTCTTCACGCGCTGATTTTATACGCTCCATTTCGTACTTCAGATCACTTCTTGTGCTCTTGAGGGATTGAGGAATGAAGCAGAATATTTTGTCGCGAAGTAAATCATACGAACTGTTGTCCAGTGTGCGGATAAGGTCCTTTACAAAATCCATATCACTTTTAACGGCAGGGTAATAATTCTTTTCAAGAAGCTCATCCGAAAGTGCAAGCGAGCTTGCGTTATTAAGTACCTTAAATATATTTTCAAGTCTTGTTTGCAGATTGTCTTTGAGAAGCTTTCCCCAGCTTGTTTCAAATACACCGATTTCACCGCGGTAATAGGACTCCAGTTCATTTTCGGTGCGGGTGTTGATTTTTGTAAGTATATTTTCAGGCTCGGGGAAGGATATGAACCTTTTATATATATTGATCAGCGCACTGCAAAAGCCATCATCATCCCTTGCCCCCGAAACAGCCTCGGCAAGATGGTGAAAAGGGCTGGCGGAAGCATTTTCGTACTCGGCATAGTATTTTTCAAGCACCTCATTAACCTTGCGGTTGAGGAATACACGGCTTTCCGCATCGTCCATAAGCCGCATTTTGGCAGGAAGCCCCAGAAGATTGAAATTGTCCTTTATGATGGAGGTGTAGAATGAGTCGATGGTTGAGATTTTGGCCTCGCCTATGCGTGAAATCTGACGGTGCAAATGACGGTCGGAGGGGTTCTCGGCAGATTTTTCGCGAAGTGCCTTGACAATTTTGTTTTTCATTTCAGTCGCCGCGGCACGGGTAAAGGTAACCACAAGGAAATCGGTTATTTCACACTTATCCTCAATTATTTTACTGATAATGCGGTTGGTCAGAACAGCCGTTTTTCCCGAGCCTGCCGCCGCAGATACCAACAACGTTGCTCCGCGTGCATTTATGGCATTAAGCTGTCCCTCTGTCCATTTGATATCACTTTTTCCCATACTCATTCCTCCTCTCCCTTTCTTATTTCCTGCCACGCCTCTTCAAGATCGTTTACGGTTTCATATCTTCTTCCCTTGCCCTCAAAACGGCAAACAGGATAGTTTTCGCAGTATTCGCAAGAATCTTTGCCGTATTTAAACGGATTTATGTCAATATTTCCGTCCTTAAGGCAGTTTATATGCCCCGATGCAAGGCGCTTTATATAATTTTCAAGGCTTCCGAACATTTCAAGAGTGGCAAGACTTTCACCGGCGCAAAGCTGACCGTCCTTTATCTTTACGGGCAAATACACCGAGCCGGGATTTTTCTCCATAGCGCTGACTATTTCCTCATTTTCCAGAATAAGCCCGCTGCGCTTGAAGCTTGTCTCTATCTGATGCAGGTATTCCTCACTGCCTGTCTCCACATTCCCCTCTACCTTAGGGCGCATAGCGGGCACATAAAGTATTCCCGCAGGTGTCACGTCATGCTTTATGCCGTCAACCGTTATACCGCCGCGTCTGACAGAAAACAGATATATCAGCATCTGAAGCTTGAAGCCGTTAAGTACCTCTTTGAGCTTGAATGTGCCGCTTGACTTACCTGTTTTATAATCCATTATACGCACAAATTCCTCGCCTGACGGAGAAGTATAGGTATCAATACGGTCAACAATCCCCTTGAATATCAGCTTTGAGCCATCCTTGAGTTCTATTTCGTAAGGCTGAATTGCTCCGTCGCCAATGCGCGCTTCCAGCATTGCGGGCTCAAACAGCGATTGGCGAAGCTCATCAACAAGGCTGTGCACCGTCAGAAGTGCAGTTTTTGAAATACGGTCAATAAGATATTTGAAGCGCGGTGTAGCGCTGTCAAAATCGGGCAGGTTTTCAGTGATATACTGCTGTGTTATTTCGTCGGTCACGCTCAGTATATCCTCATCCGACATATCCCTGACCTTACCGCCGGTTTTGAGCATGAATTTTTCAAGCACCGCATGAACAAACGTTCCCACAATGGAAAAATCCACCTTTGCGCGCTTTTCGGGCTTCACCCCCAAAAGATTGGACACAAAATAAGAATACCGGCAGTTTATATACTTTTCAAAAGAGCTTTGGGACATGTACATATCCTTACCCTCAAAAAAGCAGGGCGAAAGTCTTTGCGGTGTCTCGTATGCGCTGTGGGCAGTGCGAAGATATTCCAGCTTTTCCATGTAATCGGGGTGGTTTTTATAAAACTCGTAAAGCCCTGCAAGCTTTACCGGGTCGCTCGCATGATTTGCAAGTAAATAATCAAAGCCCTCGTTTTCGCAAACGGGAAGCATGCTGTACGAGTCAAATTCCTCATCCTTAACTTCCGTCAGCACCTTCTGCACACGGTGAACAAATGAAGATTTTGTCAGTTCCCCGCCCGTCATATCGTTTGTTCGCCACATAAGATGTATACCATGGGTAGGGCGGGCAAGCTCAAGATAGAAAAACATCTTTTCGCGGTAGCCCGAATATTCCCCGCTTTCACCCGCATCTATCCCCAGCTCCGCCAGAGTTTTGAGTTCCTTTTCACTCAGAAGCGCACCGCCGTCGGAAGGCTTCGGAAACTCGTTTTCACACATACCCAGAACAATGGTGTGCTTCACGCTGTCGGTGCGCATATGTCCCGCTTCACCTATCTGTACCTGATCCAGTGCACCCGGAATACGCGCCGAAGAACAGGAACTGCAAAGAAGCTTTAAAATATCGCGGAATTTTTCGGCAGATACATTTCTTTTGCCCATTATCAGAACCATCTGGTCGAGACAGTTCATAAGAATGTTCCATACCGTCATCTCCTCATTGGCAGCGCTGTAATCCCCTTTTTCGCGCAAAGCATTGCACTTTTCGGTGATTCCGGCAAGTATTTCGCGTCTGGCAAGAAATTCGTACAATGCGGTACAACGCTGTTTTATATCAGAGTGCTTCATGGCGTCACCCATCTCCGAAAGCGGTTCAAAAACCCTTTTCCTCAGTGAGTTGAGCTTTTCAAGCTTTTCCTTATGCTTTTGTTCAAAAGTCTCACCGTAGCCGTCGGGGTGCATAGTCCATTCTTTTTCCCAGGCAGATTTTGAATTTATGTTCCAGGTTATAAGATAGCTTTCCAAAAGGAATATTTCGTCACCGTCCAGTGACGAAAGACCGCTTTTCAGATATCTCTGCACCGCCTGCAAACGGTATGATTCACTTACACATTCCAGTGCCGAAAAAACAAAGGACAAAAGCGGTTTCAGTGTTATGTCCTCTCTTACCGACATAAAAAACGGTATTCCGTATTTTTCAAAGTACAAATCTATTATTCCGCGGTAGCTGTCCGGATTGCGCACCGCCACGGAAATATCGCTGTAACGTATATTTTCTTCTTTCACCAGCCTCTTTATCAAATGAGCCGACGCAATACATTCTTCATATATATTACGACATACGGTGACATTCACTCCGTCGGTTTTATCATTCGGTAATGCAAATTCATTAAAAATATTATCCTTCAGGTACTTAAGCCCTTCGGTGCAGGTACGTATATCGATATCGGGGGTAATAACATTTACATTTTCCCCCAGTTCCTTCAGCTTATTAAAAGCACTTCGGCATATTTCGAGGCTTTCGTCCAGGACATCACCTGTTCCCGCAAGAGATATATATACATTGTCTGCCTGATTTACAATTCGGCGTATAACATTCATTTCGCCTGCGCAAAACTCATAAAATCCGTCAATGTACACATTGGCGTCCTCAAAAAAGTAAAACTCATCCAGTGCTTCGCACAGTCTGTCCATATCGTCCAGCGGGTCGGAATAGTTTTCGTGAAGCTTGGCTTTGTACGCTGTGTGTATCAGCGAAATATCGTGAAGCTTGCCCTTCAGGATTCCGTCAAATTCATTATCCGTATTCAGAATGTCATTAAGCTGTCCCGCACTTCCACGACGGTTCAGATTATCAAGCTGAGCCGAAAGACGGGAAATAAAGTCGCTGTTGACACTATCGGCATATTGCTCCAACTGCCCCTCAAGCTCCTCCAGAACATCTGCAAGAATAAGCATTTTTCCGCCGCCGTCTATGTATTTTCGGGACATTCCGCCGTATTCACGGAAAACACGGTTACAAAGACGGGTGAAGTTAAGCACCTCAAGGTACATATTGCAACGGTTTGAGCACAAAGACACTATCTGCTTTTCACTTATAACCGATTGCTGCTCCGGCACAATGAGAAAAGCACGCTTGCCGTTTTCAACGTCCTTCTTTATGTTTTCATATATTATCCCGGTCTTTCCGAAGCCGGATTTGGCATAAATAATGTTAAGCATATGTACCGCCTTGTTTTTTATTGAACATATTATACACTATTTCCCCGACTTTTACAAGACACATTTTTCACAAGTCAGAGCCAACGTTTGAACGGGTGATTTTCGGAACATGATATATTTTTTGCATTGTATAAAATTATTTTCGCCAAATCTATTGACAAGCAAAAAAAATGTGCTATACTGCAAATGTAAGTTTTTATATGACGAAAAAGTGTACTCTTGTCCGTGCACACCACTGTTCGGATAAGGTGCCCGCCGTCATTACAAACATCACGTGTTTCTGATACAAACACAAATCAAAATTATTAAAGGAGGCAATTAAATGAACACAAAAAAACTTTTCAGTACCTTAGTTATTGCACTTTTATTATGCACCATGCTTTCAGTTTTCGCACTTGCAGCCGGCGATGTTTACCGCATTGGCTTCAACAGCGTCGGCGCATACCCTCCTGGCTGCGATCACTTTTTTAGAGGTGTAAATAGTCATGGAGGTCCCACACCTACTCAGTCTGTATCAAACTACATTTACAGAGCTGAAGTAGCTAAAGAAAATTTGCCGAACGACAATACCGCGATGCAATTATATTTTAATAATGGTGATGCCAAAAAATCTGCTCTTGCTGTTAACCTCTACGAGTATCCTTATGTGCAGATTAAGTACAGAACAAATTCTCCTACAATGGGTTTCTATGCTTGGGCGTATGAAAACGGCACCGATAGTACCAACGGTAGCGGCGCTGCTTTCTTTGGTTCAGGAAAAGTAACCCCCGATGCGTGGAACACCCTTAATCTTTATTTCCCCAATAATGGTGCCGAAGGTACCTACAGTGGTACCTATAAAGGTAATACGATAGCTAAACACGTGGGTAGTTTTGGATACCCCTCGCAAGATCGCAAATATCCGGTATGGAGATTGGATTTCCGCTTCTACGGTCTGAAAGACTTAAACGAAAATTGGTATGCTGAAATCGAGTACATCGCTTTCTTCAAAACAGAAGAAGCCATGAATACTTATGACCCCTATAAGCTTATCTCTTTCGATGGCAAGGGCAATATCAATCTGACCCTGTCCAACATAGTGAAGAATGATGGATGCGGAACTGCTACACAAGAAATAGCAAACGGCACTTACAGACTCGAAATACCCTACGACAACCCCGTTCTTGCCGGATATTCCGCGTTTTATGACTTCAACATTCCCGAAAACGACCAATTCAATCTTAACGACTACCCCTATGCTATGATCAAGTACAAAACTAATTTCCCCGCAGCAACGCAGTTCTATTTCTCTAAACCCGGTGCAAAATGGAGTGGTCTTTGGTTTGGTTTCAACAATCCGACCGAAAGCGGTTTGAGTTATTTCCAGGCACAGTTCCCTGCCACAACAGAAACCTCTTACACATACAGAGATACAACTGTCGGTGTATTCGGCTCCGGAGCATTCCCCTCTGAATCATACGATGCCACTGTTTGGAAAATTTTCCTGCAGCTCAAGGCTCTCACAGGAGACCAGATAGCCGAAATTCAGGAAAAGCAAGAAAACCTCTATTTTGAAATTGAATACATGGCATTCTTCAAATCGGAAGAAGACATGGATGATTTCTATGCTGCCGGATTAGCTCCTGAAACTCTGGGCGCACAGATAAGAGCCGATGGCACCTTTGGTTTGAGATTCGGATTCGCTCTTGACACCGCTCTTGCTCCCGCAGGCTGCGAAGTTGTTGAATACGGTGCGGTTATCGGTTTAGACGGCACCACACCCGTTCTGGGCAACACCGCGAAATACGCAGTTGTAAGCTCCGCCAAGGACGGTTTCAAATCCGCCACCGACGGCACTGTTATCAGCTACAACGCTGTTGTCACAAACATTCCCGACGGAACCGAGCAGGACAAGCCCAGCCAACTCGCTACCAAGCTTGTTGCTCGTCCTTATGTCACCTACACCTTTGGAGGATACACCTACACCACATATGGCGCATCCGTTACCAAGAGTGTTGATGACGTACGTGAAGCAAGCGGTTGGGAAAAATAATTAACTAAGCATTCATCTTAACTCCTTATATAAATGATTGCTTTCAGCAAACAAGCACCCTCACCACAGGGTGCTTGTTTGTTTTGTGAAATTATTTAAATTTAAATGCATGCAAAATAAAATTATTTTCAACCTTGCTATTGACACAAGGAAAAAATGTGATAAAATTATCGCGTATAAATATGGTGTGATGAGAGGGTAACCTCGCTGTCATCACGCACACGTGTTTCTGATACAAACACTAACAAAATATTTTAAGGAGACAAAAAATGAACGCAAAAAAACTTCTCAGCATCCTGGCTTTTACACTTTTATTGTGTACCCTGTTGACCGCGTTTGCACTGGCTGACTCCAAAGTCATTCGCTTTGACGGCAACGGAACTGTAACTCTTGCCGACGGATACCCCACCGGCGGTACTGTTTCCGATGGCATATTCAAGATGGATATGGCAAAAGGAAGTGTTGTAGGCGGAACTTTCCAGCCCACCTTCAAGTTTGCCGACGGGAATTCCTTTGATCTTGCAGAATACCCCTTTGTGAAGATTAAATACAGAACTGATTTTGATTACACAATTCAGTTCTACGTTAACGACGGCGGCTATTATTCCGATCTCACACGTGTGAGCGGAATTAATGACGGCAACTGGTATACTGCGGAATTGTATTTCAACCTTGACGGTGAAAAAGCGCGTACCTGGGGCGAACCCGAAAAATACACCGGAAGCGACGGAAAAACCTGGCTTACCACTTATCCCAATGTAACAACACTTTCCGTAACAAACTTCTTCTTCCAGTTTAAAAACGGTAAAGCTTCTCCTTCCGCAAATTACTTTGCAGAAATTGAGTATATCGCTTTCTTCGCTGATGAAGCCGATATGAAGAAATACGATGCAAAGCCCGACAACTACGTACTGCGCTTTGATGACTATTCCGACATAGGTGTTACTATCCCTGCAACATACAGCGGTTTTTCCGTGGATGACGGCATTTTACACATCACCACAACCGGAGATGTGACCACTCAGCATAAATTCAATTTTGCCAAATCCTTTAATCTTTACGATTATCCCTATTTCAAAATAAAGTTCAAGACCAACTGGCCCGCAAACACACAGTTCTATATGCCACGTGCGGAAGGCGGTAACTTCCTTTTCCAGCCTACACAGGACTGGGGCTCAGGCGCAACCGAACCCGAGGACGACAAATGGTACGGTGCGGAATTATGTTTTCCTGACGGCGATTCTTATAGCCAAAGTGCTTATATGTATAATGCCGCAGACGGCACAAAATGGAATTCCCGTATTGCCTCAACCCCCGCATTTCCCACTAAAAACGCTAAGGGAGGTTTGAGCGGATTTTTCATATTCTACCGTTCGATCACCGAAGATGATAAGGCGAAAAACTTAACTTATTACACCGATATCGACTATATTGCATATTTCAAAAATCCCGAAGATATGGCAGCATTTACGGCAGAAAAGAATGCTGTGGATACTGCAGCCACCGCATTGGAAAGCGACACAAGCTTCACTTATACAATGCACCTCGCCGCAACAGAAGCAAATATCGAGAAATATGTAAGAGAAACTGTTGAAGCAAAGTATCCCAATCTTTCCGTTACAGTTGAAGCTTCCGCAATTTCAAATGATAACAGCGCATGTGCGGTCGATTTAACTCTCTTCTACGGTAATACCAATTCCAAGGCTGTTGCTCATGCAACTGTAAATGTCACCCTTACTCATTTACCCGAAATCACTTTCGAAACCCTTGGTGCACAAATCAGAACCAACGAGCAAGAACAAACTCAGGCTCTGAGATTTGCGACTCTTATCAATGGTGACACTAATGATGTGTACTCCAATGTTTCTTACGGCATGATAGTTATTCCTCAGAATCTTCTCAACGCACCGACTTACGCGTTTGAGCAGGCAGCCGTAAACGGTGTAGGCACTCTCAAACTCACAACAATCGGCGGTGCCAATGTCAATGCAACCGCAATTGTTAAGAATGCCGACAAAGCACGGGATTGGATTGTGCCCGACGGACGCATATTTACTGTCGCCGTTACAAATATTCCCGAATCAGAATATGACAGACTTATAATTGCAAGACCTTTCATCAAATACACCGCGAACGGTGAGGACTTCATGTACTACGGCAAAGCAATCACTCGAAGTGTAAACGGTGTAATCAATGCATCTACCACAGAGAATAAGCAGGGTTACATTTGGGCAACCGGCGACGAAACCGCAAACTGATATATCCGAGAACAGATTTCTTTAACAGACCATATTGTCAGTCTTAACAGAGCGCAGAAATGCGCTCTGTTAAGACTGTCGAGAAAGTCGTGATACCGCAACGGAAATAATTCATTACAAAAAACAGAAATAAAGCAAAAAATACTTTAACAGCAGGCGATACATCGAATATCACCTGCTGTTTGTCGCTTTTTGCCGATTCAAGCCTTATCGTACCTTTGTACGCCGACAGGCTTTAATCGGCAAAATATCCCTGACTTTTCGAAAGTCTTTCAGTGTGTCGACAGGTTTATCGACACACTGAACAGAGCGCAGAAAAGCGCTCTGTTATTTTTTTATCAAATGGTAAATTTTTATGTCACATTTTGTTTATCTATTGACTTTTCGAAAGGAAAAGGTATATAATAGTAAGAAGTTTGCAGAATACTAATATTACATCTTCGGAGGAATGATAAAATGAGCAACGAACACGAAAACTGTACTCATGACTGCTCTACCTGTAAATCCAACTGCAGCAGCCGTGACCCCAAAAGTCTTATTGAAAAGCCCAACGAGCTTTCTTCCATAAAAAAGGTTATTGCTATTGTCAGCGGTAAGGGCGGTGTAGGTAAATCTCTTGTCACTTCAATGATGGCTACCCTCACCAACCGCAAGGGCTTTAAAACCGCCGTTCTGGATGCAGATATTACCGGTCCATCTATCCCCAAGGCATTCGGCATCACCGAACACGCAACAGGCGACGGTGAAAACCACATTATCCCGGTAACCACCAAAACAGGCATCGACATTATGTCTCTCAATCTTCTCACCGAAACCGACACCACTCCCGTTGTATGGAGAGGTCCCGTTATCGCGGGTGCGGTTAAGCAGTTCTGGACCGACGTTATCTGGAAGGACGTAGACTACATGTATGTGGATATGCCTCCCGGAACAGGCGATGTACCTCTGACAGTGTTTCAGTCACTGCCGGTAGACGGTATCATTATTGTCACCTCTCCCCAGGAGCTGGTTGGTATGATAGTCGAAAAAGCCGTAAATATGGCGAAAATGATGAATATTCCCATTCTGGGACTTGTGGAAAACATGAGCTATATTGAATGCCCCGACTGTGGCAAAAAGATAAATGTCTTCGGCGAAAGCCACATTGAGGAGATTGCCGCAAAGCACGGTCTTGAGGTTTTGGGCAAAATACCCATGGATCCCAAGCTTGCCGCTGCTTGTGACGCCGGAAAAATTGAAGATTTCGAAAATCACTCTCTTGACGATGCAAATGCCAAAGTTTTGAAAGTTTTCGGAATATAACTTGCATAACGGCCAAAACTAATGTGTTAACTTTTTGAAAACATAACACGTAAAATATTGTCAAATCATTTAATATATGTTATAATGACTTGTGTGCGCAATGTCGTCACACGTTAGTTATTACCAAGTTTTCTAATAAAAAAATCCTCACTCATCGTACCGTGTACGGTCTTTAGCCGTTAATTTAGTTTTTAATTAATAAATATCAAATACAAGGAGTTAAACCCATGGCAAACATGTACAACAAGAAATCCATCGAGGATATCGAAGTATCCGGCAAAAAGGTGCTGGTAAGATGTGACTTCAACGTTCCCCTGGAAGACGGCAGAATCACCGACCCCAAGAGAATTGTAGAAGCTCTCCCCACCATCAAATATCTCAAGGAACACGGCGCAAAAATCATTCTCACCTCTCACATGGGCAGACCTAAGGGCGAATTCAATCTGAAATATTCTCTGGCACCCGTTGCGGCAAAGCTTTCTGAGCTTCTGGGCTGCGAGGTGGCTCTTGCAAAGGATGTTATCGGCGAGGATGCAAAAGCTAAGGCAGCTGCCCTCAAGGACGGCGAAATTCTTCTTCTTGAGAACGTTCGTTTCCACAAGGAAGAGGAAAAGAACGATCCCGCTTTCTCCAAAGCATTGGCTGACATGGCTGAAATCTATGTAAACGATGCTTTCGGTACCGCTCACAGAGCACACTCCTCCACCGCAGGCGTTGCTGATTACCTGCCTGCAGTTTGCGGTTACCTCATTCAGAAGGAAATCAAGATTATGGGCGATGCGCTCAATGATCCCAAGCGTCCCTTCGTTGCCATTCTGGGCGGAGCTAAGGTTTCCGACAAGATAGGCGTTATAAAAAACCTGCTTGAAAAGGTTGACACCATCATCATCGGTGGCGGTATGGCTTACACCTTCATTAAGGCTAAGGGTGGCAATATCGGTATCTCCATCTGCGAGAATGATAAGCTGGACCTTGCAAGAGAATTGCTTGCAAAGGCTGAAGAAAAGGGCGTTAAGTTCCTGCTTCCCGTTGACAACCGTGCGGCAACTGCATACTCCAACGATGCCCCCAACATGGTTTGCGATTCCAACAACATTCCCGACACCCACGAAGGTCTTGACATCGGTGAAAAGAGTGTTGCTCTCTTCAAGGAAGCTATCAAGGGTGCAGCTACCGTTGTATGGAACGGTCCTATGGGCGTTTGCGAGTTCTCCAACTACGAATTCGGTACCAAGGAAATAGCGAAGGCTGTTGTTGAAAGCGGTGCCATCTCCATTGTTGGCGGCGGCGACTCTGCGGCTGCTATCGAAAAGCTCGGTTTTGCCGACAGAATTACTCACATTTCCACCGGTGGCGGTGCTTCTCTCGAGTTCCTTGAGGGTCTGGTACTTCCCGGTATCGCTTGTCTCCAGGACAAATAATTATTAATCTGTAAAGAAGGTTTTTACCATGAGAAAAAAAGTTATTGCCGGTAACTGGAAGATGAACATGACTCCCTCCCAGGCTGTTACACTGGCTACCGAAATAATAAACAAAAATCTTGAGAACAACGATTGCGGCATAGTAATATGCGTTCCCGCAATTGACATAGCGGCTGTTCAGCCCATTATTGCTCACACTAATGTCAAGCTTGGTGCTCAGAACGTACACTTTGCGCCCAGCGGAGCTTTCACCGGCGAATTGAGCGTTGATATGCTCAAGGAAAGCGGTGTTGAATACGTAATAATCGGTCACAGCGAGAGACGTCAGTACTTCGGCGAAACCGACGAAACCGTTAACAAGCGTGTTACTGCTGCACTTGAGGGCGGTCTTAAGGTTATCCTGTGCGTAGGCGAACTTCTCGAAGAACGCGAAGCGGGCAAAACTCTTGAGGTTGTTGACACTCAGACCAGAAAGGCACTGGAAGGTATTCCCGCAAGTGCACTGGCAAACCTCATAATCGCATACGAGCCCGTTTGGGCCATCGGTACGGGCAAGGTTGCTACCACCGAGCAGGCTGACGAGGTTTGCGGAATTATCCGCGGTATCATCGCTGACCTCTACTCCAAGGAAGCGGCTGACGAATTCATCATTCAGTACGGCGGCTCCATGAATGCAAAAAATGCAGCAGAGCTTCTTGCAATGCCCAACATCGACGGCGGTCTTATCGGCGGTGCTTCTCTTAAATCGGACGATTTCACCGTTATCATCGAAAAAGCACAATAATATATCAATTCAACAGCTGAAAACTTAATTTGAGTTTTCAGCTGTTTTTTTATTACAAATTTAACATGAATTGACTTGACAAATGTAATATATTGTGCTATAATTTTTTTAATGAATAAAATAATATTTTGTTTTTAAAAGGAGTGTCATTATGCCTAAGAAAAACACTGACTTTCGATACAATACAGGTGAAACCCGCGTACCTTGGGCAGCAGTAGGTGAAAACTACAATGCTGTCGACCTTATGGAAATAGTAAAATTTCTCATGCAAGGCGATGGTGAGGAATATGACAACGCCATCAAGGCTGTCGAAGAACAAATAATAAAGCTGGGTAAGGTTTCTACTGCTCCCGGCAAGCTTTCACTCGGAAGCAGGGTTGAAGCTCTGGAAGAAAAGGTTAACAAATATCTGGGAACTCAGGGCAGTACCTTTGTTGCCAATGCTACCGCCGGATTTGAAATTGCATACAAATATGCAAACCTGGGTCCCGGTGACGAGGTTATCGTTCCTGCCATTACCTTTATTGCTACCATGGCTTATCCTCTCGCATGCGGTGCAAAGGTGGTATTCTGCGATATCGATCCCAAAACCATCAACATGGACCCCAAGGATCTGGAAAAGAAAATAACTCCTCGCACAAAGATGATAGTACCTGTACATATCGGCGGTTATCCCTGCGATATGGATGCCATTATGGCGATTGCCAAGAAACACAACATACTTGTTCTTGAAGACGCCGCCCACGCTTTTGGCGCAATGTACAAGGGCAAAATGATTGGTACTATCGGTGATTTCGCGGGATTCAGCTTCCATGAGGTTAAAAACTGCACCTCCTTCGGAGAAGGCGGCGTGCTTACCACAAATATTGAGTCCTTCCGCGACGAAATGAAGCGCGCGCGTTTCCTCGGACTTGACTTCTCGCGCAAAATCAAAAACTGGTTATATGACGTTACCGCAATACAGGGCAAGGATAAGCCTTTTGTGCCCAACAACAGCTCTACTACCGAAATTCAGGCAGTAGGTCTCAGCCTACAGATAGACCGTTACGATGCTATTCTTGCAGAACGTCGCAGATGTGCCGAATACATGACAAAGCGCCTGAGCGAAAATCCCGCCATAATCCCTCAGGATCTCGGCAACAAAGATATTGTTCCCACATTCCACCTCTACCTGTTGCAAATTGACCCCGACAAGGCAGGCGGAGACATTCAGATGCTCCGTCAGAAGCTGGCGGCAAAGGGTATTACCGAAATTCCTCATTTCGGCCCGCTTTACCGTTTCAATATTCTCAAACAGCTTGGATATGACGAAAAAGAAATTGCGGCAGGATGTCCTGTATGTGAAGAAGTGTTCGACCGCCGTTTCACTCACCTTCCTATTTACGGTCTTACCGACGAACAGCTTGAATACATGGCTGATGCAATTCTGGAATCCGTAAAGGAGATGCAAGAAGGTAAATAATATGGCCGAAATACACAAAAATTTCATGGTCAACATGACAGTCAAGGACATGCAGGAAGCGCTGAAAAGGACCAAAACCGTCATTATTCCCGTTGGTGTTGTAGAGCAGCACGGCTATCACCTTCCCCTTTCCACCGACATCCACAACGCAGAAGACCCGCTCAGAATAGCAGGCGAGCGTCTTAATGCTATCGTAGCCCCTACCGTAAACTACTGCTTCTCGGGCGGTGAGCTTGCAGGTACCGTTAATGTGAGCCCTCAGGTTTTCGGGCTTTACATGATGGACATTTGTTGTGAATTTGTCCGTATGGGCTTTAAAAACATTGTTATTCTATCCGGACACGGCGGTACGGAAAACTGGGCAGCACTCAGAGGAGCACTGCAATCCGCAATGCGCAGAACCCCGGAAATGAAAAACGTGAATATTTTTGCAAGAAGCTCCGGCGGATTTTCCGCTACAATAAATCACTATTTCGGAATGGAGCCTCAGCACGATTTTCACGCAGGTCTTACCGAAACTTCCAGAATGATGTACTGGGCTCCAGAGCTGGTACGTATGGATGAAATGGAGCTGGACGAAAAAGAGCTTCTTGAGACAATGCGTATCGACTGTGACTATTATGCCACCGCCGAAAAGAATGTGGACGATGAATTTGTTATTCCTTATCTTCACCAGAAGCCCGAGGTAAAAATCGGTGTTATGGGCTTTCCCGAAAAAGCCGACGTCGAAATCGGCAAAAAGATCAGCGACGAAATGGTAGAAGGCATAGTAAGCTATATAGATATGATAAACGAAAAAACAAAATAAGAGGTTATCGACATGTCACAAATTTTAAAAAATTTCATGATAAACATGACGGTCAAGGACATGCAGGAAGCACTGAAAAAAACCAAAACCGTTATTATTCCGGTAGGTGTTGTGGAACAGCACGGTTACCATCTTCCCCTTTCAACCGATATTCATAACGCAGAACAGCCTTTAAAAAGAGCCGGAGAGCGTCTTAATGCTATCGTAGCTCCCACCGTAAACTATTGCTTTTCGGGCGGTGAGCTTGCAGGTACCGTCAATGTAAGTCCGCAGGTTTTCGGGCTTTACATGATGGATATATGCTGTGAATTTGTACGCATGGGCTTCAAAAACATTGTAGTTCTGTCAGGTCACGGCGGCACGGAGAATTTTGCCGCACTCAAGGGTGCGTTGCAATCTGCAATGCGCAGAACTCCTCAGATGAAAGACTGCACCATTGCGGTTATGACCACTATCGACCTTTCTCCCACCTGGCTGAGCCACTTCAACATGCAACCTCAGCACGATTTTCATGCAGGCTGGAGCGAAACCTCTGTAATGAAGTACTGGGCACCCGAGCTGGTACGTATGGACGACTTGGCAATGGACGAAAAAAGTATTGCCGAAACTATGCGTATAGACTGTGACTTCTATGCAATTTCCGAAAAAAATGTGGATGACGAATTTGTTGTTCCCTATCTCCATCAGAAGCCCGAAGTAAAAATCGGCGTTATGGGGTTCCCGGAAAGGGCTACCGAAGAAATCGGCAAGCAGATATGTGACGAGCTGGTTGAAAGCATCATAAACTACGTAGATATGCTTAACGAAAAAACAAAATAACAGCTTTGTAAAACAAAACCCCCACCGCATTGCGGTGGGGGTTCTGCTTTGGAATGAATTATTTTTCTGCGTTCATGTAGTTGCAAATAAGTATTACGCTTTCCGCACGGGTAATGTTTTCGTCACCGTTGAAACAGCCGTGTGAGCCGGAAATAATGCCCAACGCCTGCGCCAGTGCGGCGTAACCGATATAATCGGTATCAATAGCGTCATTGTCAGCAAAATCAGTTTTGAAAATGTTGCCCAGAGTAGCAATCTTTTCATAACCCATACCGCGCATTATGAACTTTGCGGCATCCTTACGCATGAGAGGTGCTTCGGGAACGATATCATCGTCCTTTTCGGGAATATAGTAATTACTATACTTCATTTCCTCAACAAGTGCCGAAAGGTTTGCATCAATATCCGAATAACGATAAATTATGGGGTGATGATTTGTAACCGCCATAAGCATTGCAATAAATTCCTTCTGGGTGATAGCCTCATCGGGTCTGAAGCTTTCGGAGGCAATAACAACACCTATGTCGGAAAGAAGCTCTATTTTTTCCTGTGCCCAATGGCCGTCAATATCATTAAAGCCATCAAATTTCTCGTATATCTGATGAACATATTCTTCGCCGTTGTGGTCAATGGGCTTTCCGCTTACGGCAGAAACTGCATAAAACGGGCACGAGAAAGCATATACAAGACGGGTTTCATCGCGTGTTTCGATAACATCGCCGCCGTAATATTTGCCCGACACCATATTCGTATCCGCAGCCTTAACTGCCGCTTCGTCGTACAGGTAAACGGTGTAGTGAATGTATTCAAGCTTTACATCGGAATTTTCAAGATATATATCCAGCGCTGTTTCGGCATCAATTTCTGCCTTTTCGCTTTCAAAGGTCAGATTGTCTGTCCAGCTTACGGAGTAATTGGTTATCTTACCCTCTACGCAGTCAACCGTAACGGAAGCACTGTTGCCCATTACCTGTATTTCGTTGTGAGTGCGGTTATAGCTTGCAGCAAGAGAGGTGTAGTAAACACCATCGTTATAGCCGTCGTCGTTGCCGTAGTCCTTGGCTTTGTAAGTGAAGGAGTTGGTGGTGCTTACGGAAGCAACAGCAAGGTCGTCATACTTTTCGGGCTGAACCTTTTCAAGGAAATTATCTGCAAGCTTTTCTGCCTTTTCTTTTTCAATTTTGAGAACAGGCTTTACAAAATTACCATCTTTATCAAAGTGGTCGTAGTATCTGTAAGAGGAGAAGCTCACAAGCTCGCCTGTTACAGCGTTTACGGTTGCACGTGCGGTAAGAGGGCTGAAATCACCTTCGCGTACAACACCCGTGTAGCTGAGATTCCACACGACGGGTCTGTCGGCGGTATCGGTGTAAGGCTGATAGCTGTAACCGGTGGAATAGGAGGACAGAGTAAAGCTGTCATCAATGGCAAGGTCGGTGTAGGAACGTACAATCTTGTCCGCATCCTCAACCTTTATATATCCCGCCAGCTCCTGCATACGCTTCAATTCATTTTCGCTGAATTCAACTCTTGAGGAGGAATTGAGAGAGCCCGACGCCATCGAATCCATCGTAACATTCTCGGATTCTTCGGGAGCCATAAACTTATCATTTGCAGTCCAGCCGTAGTTTTCCTCAAGATATTCACCTGTGAGAGCCAGAATGTTTTTCTGAGCATCCTTATTAAGGTAAACCGGCTTTGCTATGGTATTAACATACTCACCGTTCTCGTAACGGGAAAAAATGCGGTATTTAAGCTCCATTTCGGAGTCAGATTTCCATTTTGCCAAGGCATCGGACGCGGAAATTACATTTTCGGGGCTGTCAAACTCAAGTCCGGCAGTCCAGTTGATGCTGAAGGAACGAACCTCGCCATCGGTGTGGTCAACCGAAATGCTAAGGCTGTTTGCGTCGTAGGGAATGTCGTTCACAACACGGCGGAAATTGAACTGATAGCAGTTGGAGCCGAAATATATTGAAGTATTCTCGGTTATAAGCTCCAGCTCGTTCATTATCTCGGGATACAGCTTCTCAATAAAGCCGTATGCGGTTTCAAGCGCCTGAGCTTTGCGCACCGCGGGTGCTTTGAGAAGTGTGGGACGGATATATTTATTATAGTATGTTATTCTTCCGTCTCCGTCAGCATCTATGTTGATATTCTTTGTATTATTCTCAGTGCGCCAGATAAAATTCCAGTTTTCCTTTTGATAGCGTGTGTAAAGGCTATAATCAAATTCGGTGTATTCCTCGGGAATGTCAATGAGAAGCTTTACCTGTGTAAGGACCTCTTTAAGACGGTTTTGTTCATCAAACATACCGTCAGCATTTGTCTGCACATCGGGAATCGGCATAACAGCACGTGTAATACCTGTTCCGTAAGCTTCTGAAAGAACATTAACACTCATTGCAGACAGCATAGCCACTGCAAGAATTGCAGATAAAATTTTCTTCATAATCATCATAATCCTTTCCGTATGATGCTTTTTTGACGATACAATATCAAAAAAGTTCCTGTATTTTACAAAAAAGCAAGCGTTCATATGCTGAGTGTTCTTAAGGACAGAAAATCCCACTTTCAAAACTCGAAAGTGGGATTTTCATTTATGCAACAAGCCAACTATCAACGCAGTTTTGTATCTGAGCGTTCCACTCATTCTCGTTCTCAGATAAATCAATTTGTTCGATTACTTTATCTAAAAATCTTCTTATGTCCTTTGGTGTAGGCTGTGTCTTGTAATTATATGAGTTCTCTATCATTTTCATAAACTGATCCAATTCAAGTGGAATTATCTTTGTCTTTCCTCCGTAATAGGATATATTCATTTTATTCAAAGCAAAGAAGTGCGCCAAAGCTGCTCCGTTTATATTAGGAGCAATAAACAGACAGTATGAGTCCTTTCCGGTTCTCTTTTTCATTTGTCCATAGTGCCTTGCAACAGGTTCTCCCTCTGATTCATACTGTCTTTGTCCTGATTGCAAAGTGACCTCGACAGATAATGCAAAGTCGTCATAATCACATTCGATATCCGGCATATTTCCTTGTGCCGTAGATAACGGTTGGCCTATATCGTCAAATTTAAAATTACCTTTTATGTTCCCACCGTCAAGCATTGTCATAGCTCGCCATGTGTTGTATTCAAACATAAGAGGAGCATCGTATAATTCGTCAGATATAATCTCGTTAAATGTATCTATTATCTCAGAGTACAACGAATATGACTTGATTTCCGTTACTTGTTCTTTGATAACAGCTTCTTTTCTGTCGCTAACAACCTTATCTCTTAAATCTTTAAGTTCGTTGATATTTTGAGTTTCAAGTTCACGCCTTGTATGCGAACTTATTCTCATAAGATTATCAATAATATTATCTTTGTTATCGGTATAAAGAACCGGTAACGCAGATGAAAATAAATATTCCTTATATGATTTTTCGTCGTCGGTGTATATCGGTTTGCGTTCGATATTTGATAAGAAATAATCTACTTCATTAATCTTATCTTGGAAAATAGAAATTGTTCTGCTCCTGTGAGTAATTGAAATCAATCCAGTATATCTCAAGTATCTAAAACAAGCGTCTGCATAGTCTCGTAAATTATTTTTTTGAGTAGATATGAATTTTTTGAGACTTGCATCATTGGTTTCTCTTGTTTTCGTTTTTCCTTCTGCAATTCTATCGCTGTATATTTCTAAAATAGCGTTAGTCCATTCCTCATTAACAAACTTTTTATACTGGCCTTTGTTTTTTTCTTTTTCGGTGCGGAAGGTGAGTATTTTGTTTTTTATAACTTCAAATTTTCGATAATCTGTAAGCTGTATTGCATACATTTTCAATTCGTCAAATGTAATATACCCGAGTTCACGCACTAATCTAAACATTTCCAAGTACGGCTTTATATAAAAAGTTCCGCATATTTTTTGGTTTTCTTTATGGTATGGTGAAGGTAATTGGAACTTAAGTAACTGTCGCAAAAATATCTCTTGTGGTCTTTTCCCGTATATCAGGTCGTTTCCGGCCTCAGTTAGTTCTATTTTGGGGTTAAGGTCAATAAAGCCAAGTGCTTTGGGAGCACGGTTAATTCTATCACGAGCACTAAACGCCTTGTCACTTGGGGAACCATTCCCCTCAAAGAAATCGGACGCTGCTAAACAATCAATAAAATTTTCTTGTGTTTGTGTATTCCAAGGTTTTCCGCAAAACTGTTCGTGAAGGAGTTTAATCTCTGGTATCATTTTGCTTGGTGTTCGTGGTGATGTTGTGAAGAATAATACCTTGTTATCAATTCTCGCCATTTGAACACCCCCTTAATAATTTTTAACAACAATATGCATTTTGTCATTGTTAAAGCGATTTCTAATATTTACAGAATAATTTTTATAGTATTCGTCAAATATGTAGTCGCCGTACAATTCTTCCGTCAACGGCGTTTTCCCTATTACCATTAAAGCTCGACAATTTAAATTTCTAAAATCTGCTGCTAATCTCCGGTGTTCGGTTTCGTCAAATCCGTTCATCAGGTCAATATTGCCATAATCATTAAACACACAATCATACGGCGGATCTAAAAATATAAAATCATCCTCTTGTGCCATATCAAATATTTCTCTGTAATCAACGCTATACAATTCGGCTCTTTTTAACAACTCACTGTGCTGTTGAGTAACAAGTTTCGTATTTAGATTAGGATATCTTCCAAAAGGAACGTTATATTCTCCATTGTTATTATATCTAATCATACCTGAATATGCAGTTTTGTTAATAAAGAAGTACAAAACTCCGTCCAAATAAGTATCGTCTGGATTATTAAATAATGCTCTTATCTTATAGTACAGTTCTTCGTTTGCGTTTGGCACTCTCTGTTCCGGGCTCTTAGCCTTTAATTCTTTGAAGTCAAGTTGATTCTTCTCGTACAAAGCTTGTAATTCGTCCAACTGCGAACGCATTTCAGCATAATTATTTCTTAACTGACTGTAAAATGTCATTAATCTTTGGTTTAGGTCGTTAATGATAGCATTGTCAGGCTCTAAATAAAAATAAACTGCACCGCCACCGAAAAAAGGCTCTATGTAGCGGTTGAAATCGTCCGGTATATATTGTAAGAAACGGGGAATCTCTCTTGATTTCCCTCCACGATATTTCAATACAGGATTCATAACAACACCTCCGTTTCCGATTAGTACAACTATCCAATTATTACACATTAATTATAGCACAAATAAAACATAATTTCAATACAATGTTTCAAAATTGTCCTGTACAGTAACAAGCAGGGAATATGTGTACCATATTCCAAATATTTAGGATATCCTAAGACCTTATACAATAAAACCCGAAACAATACTTTTGTTTCGGGTTTTAAACTGTCCTTAAGAACACTCCGCATAGGAACGCTTGCTTTTTCAGATTATATCTCGGTAAGAGCTTTTGCTATTTTCGCAAGACCGATTTCATAGTACTCAAGAAGCTCGGCAGGGTAGCGTGTATAGTCACGTGCGCAGGTTTCAATGGAAAGCGCGTTATCAAAACCGATTTCATGAAGCGCCTTTCCGAAGCCGTTCCAGTCAATGGAACCGCTGAAGGGCAACCAGTGTCTGTCCTGAACTCCGTCGGTGTCATGTACATGGAGAGTGGTAAGATGCTTTCCGCAAAGTCTTACCATATCCGCAGGCTTTTCACCGTACAACCATGCATGGCCTGTGTCATAACAAATCGAAAGATTGGGAATCTTATAGGTTTCAACAAAGTTGAGCACCTGTTTTACGGTCGAAAGCGAGAAATTTGGGCCAAATGGCATATTTTCAATGCAAACACCCACTCCGAGATTTGCACCATATTCACAAAGCTCTCTGTAAATCTCAGCGTTCTGATCCAGCATGTCGGGGTATTCTTTCCAGTTTTCATCGTAAATTCTGGTAGGATGAACCACAAGGTACTTCGCCTGCAGGAAGGATGCGCCCAGAATAGAACGCTTTATGTACTTCATTTTTTCTTTTCTGGATTCGGGTGTGGAGTCGTCTACCGGCCAGGGTCCGTGCGCCTGACTGTATTCAAGACCCGCATCCAGCACCTTTTTGCGTTCCTCGGTGAGAGCCTTTTTTAATTCGTCCTCCGTCATCTGATAGTATTCGCCCTTGATATTTCCCATTTCTCCGGCATCCAAGCAGTCAAAACCATGGCGCTTGAACTTTGCGTAATCCTTTGTTCCGTCCGGATTTTTGTATGCACCGTTGATGATACCTATTTTCATAGCTTTTACCTCACTGTCTTAATGTAATAATCTCTTCGTGTTCTATAATATATCTTGCTACATTACAAAGATTTGAAGCAAAATATTCATGCAGATCAGCGGGCATTCTGCGGGTAACACCACCCTCGAGAGAGAACACACCCTTGTATCCCACATCCTCAAGAGCCTTTCCGAAGCCGCCCCACTTCATTCTGCCCTCACCGGGCACCCAGTGATAATCACTTTTTCCGTCGTTGTCATGAACATGCAGGGTCGTAAGCTTATCCCCCATTATTCTGACGGCATCCGCAGGACCAACCTGGTAAAGCCATGCATGACCTGTGTCAAGACATATGGAAAGATTGGGAATATTTGCATCTCTTACAAAATCCGCAATGGATTGCGGTGAGGACAATGTATCTCTGATGAAAGGCATATTTTCAATGCATATTCCCACACCGAATTCTGCGCCATATTTGGCAAGCTCGCCGAAAAAGCGGATATTCTCGTCTATCACTCCGTCATTTTCACGGCTTCCGTCAGCTTCCCACATTCTTGTAGGATGCACAACAAGATATTTACCGTCCAGAAAATGCGTTCCGCGGATAGCGGTTTTCATATTCTCCAGCTTTTTTGCACGGGACTGCTCGGTGGAATCATCCACCGGCCAGGGAGCGTGAACCTGGCTGAACTCAATTCCCGCATCATTCGCCTTTTTGCGTTCCTCGGTAAGTGCAGTTTTGAATTCAGTATCGCTCATAGAATAAAACGCACCCTTTGTATTGCACAGCTGCTGATAGTCCATACATTCATATCCGTGTTTTCTGCAAGCGGCATAATCTATGCCGTTGGGCGTAGAATAAGCGCCGGAAAATATTCCGATTTTCATGTCGACCTCCATAATGTTATTATTTGGTTACAGTATAATACAAACATCAAGAAAAATCAATAGCAAAAAAGCAAAAACCATGGATAAAACCCATGGTTTTTGCAAAAATTCAAATCAGCCGTTATTCCAGCTATCGTTACTGTTGCCAATATTAGTCTCAACCTGTACAACAGAGCGTACAACAGGGTCAAAATAGTGATACGCACCGTCGTAATAAATATATGCCCGCGCAATCAGCTCTTCACTTTTTCTTGCCTCGGTGATGTCCAATACAACTGCAGTGTAGACAGCAAAGGTATCATTGTACTCAAAGATATTCTCTGCCTTTACATCGGCAAAATTATTTGCAGGCGCATTTTCGTGGGTGAGAGTAGCGGCAGTAACGCCGTCGGGAAGCTCGGACACGGGAAGTATGATAGTACCTGCATATCTGGTATCCGCCTCGCCGCCTTCAACATATGTATACTTGATTTCTTCAAGAGTTATATCATCGGTGAAGTTGATTTGTGTACCGAATCTCAGACCCTGGGGAGCGGTTGTTCTTATCTGCGCACCCAGCATTTCTCCGTCAACATCGATGTCACCCACCGTTTTTACGGTAACTTCGTCTATCCACATGTAAAAATTCGAACTCTGTCTCAGATTAAAGCCAAATCCGGTGAAATAGCCGTTGCTGTCCTTGAGAGCACTGAAAGTCTTTCCCTGACTAACAACAAACTCCTCCGTGATCTCGTAATCAATCCACTTTCCCTTGGTAATAGAATGAACATTTGGTATCCAATAAAGATTGTTGTTTGTACCGGGCGTCGGGTCTACAACATCAAGGGGTGAATATCTCACATTGTCCGTACCCTCGGAAGCATATAACCTTACGGTAACAGATTCCACCTCGTCGGCAGGTATTTTCAGACCTGAAAAATCAAGGTTTACACCCGTACCGGATCCCTGACCTGTAACCTTCCATACGTGACCCTTGTAATCGACGCCTGCAACACCGGGAGCGCCTCTCAGAGCCGCCAGCTCCTCACCATACCAGATAACGTTGCCAATATACGGGGGATTGTCGCTCACAGTGCTGTTTCTGATTTCGCAAACCTCGGTATAATCGGGAGCTTCATCATACTCAACGGTAACACTGTCTATCCACATGTAATCTACGTTCTTAACATTGAAACCGAAGCCGGTAAAATATCCATCGCTGTCCTTTCGGGTGCTAAAGCTCGTTCCTTTACCGATAAGGAACTCTTCCGTCAACGTGTAATCATACCACTGTCCGGTTCCAACATGATATGAACCGGTAAACCAGTAAGAATAGTTTACTCCTGCAGCCGGAACACCGTCAAGGGGAGAAAATCTCACATATTCCTCAGAATCGGTAGGGGCATAAAGTCTTACAGTAACAGACTTTACTGTGTTGGCAGGTATTTTCATCTTAGTGAAATCAAGGTTTACACCCGTACCGCTTCCATTAGCAGTATCAGCTACATACCACACATGTCCGCTGTAATCAACACCTGCGGTACCGGGGGCTCCCTTTTGAGCGGCTGTTTTCTCGCTGTACCATTTAACAGCGCCGGGATACGGCGGATTTGCACTTACAGTGCTGTCTCTGATTTCGCAAACCTCGGTGTAATCAGGCTCTTTGTCATAATCAACGGTAACACTGTCTATCCACATGTAGCGGTCTGAACTCTTAATATTGAAGCCAAAGCCGGTAAAGTATCCGTTGCTGTCTTTAAGAGCACCAAAGCTCTTGCTGTAAGTAGCAAGTGTTTCTTCTGTAAGCTTGTAATCAACCCACTGTCCCTTGGCAATAGGCAGCTGAGCAGTAAACCAGTAAACATAGTTGCCTGTTGTGGGGGGCGGAGTATCAAGAGGAGAAAATCTCACATTTTCCGTGCCGGGAGAAGTGTAAACTCTTATGGTGACAGACTTTACTGTGTTGGCAGGTATTTTCATCTTAGTGAAATCAAGGTTTACACCCGAGCCGCTTCCGGAAGAAGCTGTTACTTTCCATACATGTCCGCTGTAATCAACACCTGCAACACCGGGCACACCGTTTTGAGCGGCTGTTTTCTCACTGTACCAGGTAACGGTGCCGAGGTACGGCGGATTTGCACTTACAGTACTGTCTCTGATTTCACAAACCTTGGTGTAATCGGGCTCTTCGTCATACTGCGGGGTTGTTGCCGTAACACAGGGAACAAGGCACAGCACCAGTACCGCCGCCATTACAAGTAATGCGAGTTTTTTCATTATTCGCATACCTCCTGGAATAATATAATTTTAATATACGTCTCACCGTAGAAAACGCTGTACAAACGTATGATACGAACATCTGTACATCAATGTATAGTAACTATATAACGAAAAATGCTGTATTTCTATCAAAAATCGTTCAATATATGTCAAAAATAGGTCAAACTAAAAAATAACGATTGACTTTTTTACATAATAGTGTATAATTAAATCAACTAAACTGAATTGATTTTTTTATTTTGCTGTAATTTAGAATAAAAATACAAAAAACAAGTCAAACAGGTAATTCTCATGTTTAAACCGATTTTAACAAAGCTGCCTCTCACCTTCATGCGCATGAAGTACGGATTTCACCGCTCAAACCGTTTCACCACGCCGAATGAGCAGGAGCTGGACGATTCTCATATCCACAGTTTTTACGAAATATATGTAAATGTGTCGGGAGATGTTTCATTTCTTGTAAACAACAAGCTTTTCGGTATAAAAAGTGGCGACATAATCATAACACGTCCCGACGACGTACATGTGTGCATAATAAACAGTCCATGCATACATGACCATTTTGTGCTGTGGTTCAGCTGTCCCACCCCTTCAATGCTCATGGAATTTATAGGCAGTGATGATTTCAGACATATATACAGTGCGGATGAAAAAGACAAAGATATGCTTTTCAGCATACTTCAGGGTTTGGACAGTTCAGACCGCGACAACAACGAAGCCGCCCGCACCGCCTATATTTTCGCACTTATCGCGCTTATCAATGCACGTCATAAGCAAACTGCTCCCAGACCTGCGGATGAAGTAAAAATCCCCGCTGAAATGCAACGCGTTCTGGATTATATAAACGAGAATTTTGCCGCTATCCGTTACATCAGCGACGTTGTGGAAAATACCTATGTCAGCACCACCACGCTCAGCCGCTGGTTCAGAAAATACATACATCTTTCCCCTCATGAATACCTGGAAGCAAAAAAGCTTTCCTACGCGCGAAAGCTTCTGGACGAGGGTAAATCCGTCACGGATGTTTGTATGGAATCGGGCTTTTCCGATTGTTCCCACTTTATATCCGTATTCAAGAAAAATTTCGGCATTACACCGTCAAAATACGCGCGCGACAGCAAATCAGTGAATTAAAATCGCCCCGACAGAAATAATTTCTGTCGGGGTGAAATTTCTGTTGGGGTGTTCGGTCTGTCGAAAAAGTAATGGAGCTCACGCATCGCCGGAATTACTCAAAAGCTCGTAATACCACGCTGCAGAGCCGGTATACCAGCTCCAGCCGCCACGCGCGGGATGGGATATATTTGAATACACATCACCGCAAACCACATACGGCTCGGTCATATACTTTTTGAAAAGCTGTTCATCCGCGGCACGTAATGCAGGGCACAGTGCTCTTTTGATTTCTTCGGCACGTTCGCTCTGCCCCGCACATTCAAACCCCATTGCTCCCCATACAGCCGCATGGGTATATTGACCGCCGTTTTCACGAAGCCCCGCCGCATAGCTTTTTATATATCCGGGGTTTTGGTCCGTATCCTCAAAAGGCGGAGAAAACAGCTTTAAAATGCGGTTTTCAGGGTCGTAAAGGTACTTGTACGCATAATCCAACCCGCTTTTTATACGTGCCTTGTCACTGCGGTATGCATTCGGGCGCGTCCTTTGGAGAAAATCATCGCATATCGCCGAAAACGCCTGCGGTAAAAGGTCAATTCTACACTCGTCACAGCTTTCATCTCCCAGCGGTGAGCCATCGTCATAAAAGCCACGCAAAAACCACTTGCCGTTGTAGGCAAATTTATCGATGTTTTTTCCGAGAGTGTCAGAAAGCCTGAAAAAACGTGAAGCATCCTCCCCTTTTTGAAGACAGACACGGGCAAATTTTTCCAGTACTATGCGTCCGAACAATGCCAGCCATACACTTTCTCCCCTGCCCGCTTCACCTACTGCGCTGAATCCGTCATTCCAGTCACAGCTTCCGATGAATGGCATTCCGTGTGCGCCAAGTCCGCGTTTTTCAAACAGATTCACCGCACGTCCGCAATGCTCATACACGCTTTCATATATATCCGAGCGTTGCGGTGTACTGTATCTTTCATGCTCACTCACTCCCAAAGGCTGGTCGTGAAGGTACCGGACTTTTACATCCCATATGCTGTTGTCACCCGTTTTTTCTGCATATTCACATGCCGTATACACCAGCCACAGATAGTCGTCAGAGCATCGGGAACGTATTCCGGGCGATGAGCCGTCAGGTGCAGTGAGATTGTGCCACCAATGCTGGACATCTCCCTCTTCAAACTGATGTGCCGCGCATCTTATGATGTGCCGTCGGGCTATACGGGGATTAGAGCCGAAGAATATGCGGCAATCCTGAAGCTGATCGCGGAAGCCATATGCACCTCCCGATTGATACAGCGCTCCTCGTGCGAAAAAACGGCAAAATACCGCTTGATACGGAAGCCAGAAATTTTTCATCAGCTCAATACCATCCGAACCGACGGGGCTTTTTTGAAGCATTCCCCCAAGCAGCTCCTTTGTCATTTCCAGACTTTGTCCGGCAAATGCGTCAAAAGTTCCGTTTTTCAGTACTTCAAGGGTATATTCCATCGTTTTTTCGCCTGTTATACAACACAGCGAAAACTCTAAATCACTTCCCTCTTTTCCTATTACAGCCATATCATTTATTGCGCCGTAGCCGTCAAGCGCTTCAAAAAGTGAGGTATAAACAAAGCAGTTTTCTTCTCTCGGCATTACAACAAGCCCTTTATCCTTTGAAAAATGAGAGCCGAAAACTATATTGTTTTCACCTCTGACGTAATACACAGCCGATGAAAATGTCGGACGCAATGCATAGAACACTTTTTGAGGACGGGAAAGCTTTACCCGCACGGATTTCACAAACAGCTTGTCATGCACGAAAACCTCGATTTTATACGCAGTATCCTGCGCTCTTCCGCTGTAAACGGCTCTGTTTGGCAGATATTCCACCCTTGAAGCAGTGCGGCAAAGGTCATATAGACCGCTTTCACCCTTCATATACACCGTTTCGCTTGCAAAGCTGTCATAAGCGCTGTTTTCAAAGCGTGTCAGCCGTCTTTCGTGGGAATTTGAAAACCAGGTATACCCAAGGGAATTTTGGGTTATCACAGTGCCGAAAACACGGTTGGACAAAACATGGGCATAACTGAGCGGTGGCCTTTTGCTGTTTTTGTCTATAACGAATCCCAAAGAGGTAAAATCTCCGCCGTAGGTTTCGTAAACCGCTTCATACTTTTCGCCTTGCCAGTGGCGGTCGGGCGAGGTAAAAATATTATAAAGTCCCGAGGTGTACGGCGCACTCTCTGTTTCTTCATCACCTTCCAGCCACAAGCATGACACTGTACGGAAAATTTCTCTTGCTTCCGCATCGCCAACGAAAAACAATCCGCCCTTTTTACCTACAAGATAATCGCTTCTGTATCCCGAACACAACGCACGAAGACCTCCGGCAATGGGACGGGTGTATACCTCCGTTTCGTTCATCACAAATACCAAATCATACATAAGTCCCTTAAGATTGCATAATCTGTGAAGCATTATCATACGTCCGCAAAAGGTAAGCTGTTTTTCGCTTTGAACGTACACACATACAACGGGTACATCCCCCGAAACGGAATACTTCCACAGCTCTTCACGCGAAAAATTTTTTTCGGGAACAGTGTCAATTGAAACGCCGTTTTGTCTGAACGACACGGCACGCAGAATTTTTTCCATCAGTAAATGGTCCGAAATGTCCATACGGTCGGTAGAGGTTTCAAGCGCTTTTTTCGTGTTTGCCGTCGCAAGAGCATCAGCCTCACGCTGGGTGCCGTAATTATCACGGGCTTTTAAAAATGCATTGATTGCTTTGGCTTTGTCGGTAGCACACAGTACCATAAAGCACAGCTTTTCGGTGCTTTTGCCGTGTCGGTGAGCATTGGATGAATTCACTCTTATTAAAAGCCTTGGGTCTATGCAGGCGCCCGTTGTACAAGACAGTGTCGCATCGCTTTTCAACACGTCGCACAGCTCATCAAATTCCGCGAAAAGCATGTCTGCACGTGTCTCGAATTGCAGGTTAACATTTACCTGCGCACAGCCCGCCGCCAGATATAAATCCTCGCCCGGCTTACGTGAACGGCGGTGAAAAATAATAATTTTGTTTTGCGCATCATATTCCGCCTCCACCGAAAGCGCACCGAAAGCGGGATGTGCGTCATAATCGTCAAAGCTGTCCATGACAGGCTGAAGATACAGCATATATTCCACACTGTCACCTTCACGGCAATTCACACTTATATCTGTGTACATAACGCAGGTGCGTGCCGACAATCGCAAAGAAGCATTCACCAGTCTGTAACCGTCGGTCATGTTGAAATCGGCACTGTCACGGTTATATTCAAACCCCACCTTTACATCCCCTCCGCACAGCTCGCCCGCAGGAGAAAATATTTTTCCGTTTATGCAGGCTGCGGTAACGAATCCGCGTCTGCGTGAAGTAATGTCGGTTGGCGGAACATTTACACAGCGGTTTCTTCGCTCTCCGCGCCTTTCAAGCCATATATGTCCGCTGTCGGACACTCTCAAACTGCTTCTGTATCCGCTGAAAAGCGCTATGCGGGGGTTCGCCGTATCTATGTGTTCGCTTTTTAGTCCGTAAGGAGACCTCGTGCGTTTTTCGGGTATATCACCGCTGTCAATGTCATTGAAAATATTGGCATCGGTAGGTATTTTTTCCTGCAAAAGCTCTGCGGCGCACGCCATCTGAGCATCCGCCATAAATCGTCTGCGGAACACATTTGAAAAAACGATATTGGCACAGGCAACTATGCTCATCCCCACATGATGCGCCATGTAGCTTTCCACCATGGCATAGTCACCCTCGGCGCGTGAAGGGGTAAAATCCGCCGCTTCATAAAAGCCGTACACCGAGTACATACCCAGCGACTTCATGATTTCAAGATTTTCAAGCACTTTTACAGGATTGCACTCCATCATAAGAAATGAAGAATAAGGTGAAAAAACAAACTCCTTGTCCTGCTCATGTTTAAGACTGAGAAACGGTGCACCAATGGCTTTATACTGATAATTCATGCGGGCATCAAATTCGTAAAATCCGCATTCCGAGCTTCCCCATACACGCTGTTTTCCCACCGATGCGCCGTGACGCATCTGCTCGCGGAAAGCAAATTGCAAAGCCTCATAGGAAAAGCTGTTTTTATACACCGGCAAAAGAAGCGCCGGCATAAAGTATTCAAAGGCAGTTCCCGTCCAGGACGCCGCACCGATATAAGAACCCCGGCTGATGAGTATTCTGCCGATGGATGCCCAGTGACGTTTAGGCACAATTCCCCGCGCTACGGCATAGTAGCTTGTAGTGCGCGCCTCACTCATAAACAGGTCATAACACCCCTCACCCATGCTGTCATTGTCGGCATTATACCCAAGATAAAACAAATCACGCTGAGAATTGTAAAGCGCTCTGAAATCCGTTTTATCCATAATATCGCGTATTCGGCTCATAACAAATTCCAGTCTGCCGTCCGAGACACTGTATTCCTTAAGTCCCTTCTCCAAAGCCGCAAGACAGGTTATAAAATTACCGCTGTCTACGGTTGAAACGTATTTTGTACCTTCAACAGACAGAGTGCAGTTATCGTACCAGTTGAACAAATGACCGTGCCATTTTTCCATTTTGCAAACGGTATCAAGTGTGTTGTTTATGCGCTCATACAGCTCGTTCCCGTTTATGAATCCGAAATCGCATGCCGCCATTACCGACAAAAGATAAAGTCCTATATTTGTCGGGGAGCATTTACGTGCACAGGAATACACGGGAGAAAACTGCACGTTATCCGGCGGAAGATGATTTTGTTCAGCCGTCACCTCGGCTGCGAAGAATTTCCACATATCCCGACAATATTCCGTCACGGTATCGCATTGCTTTGAAGTGATGCGGAGGGTGTTATCCAACGGACGCGCCAAGAGATAACATATGACCGGGCTGAGAAAGAACATAATACCCATAAATCTCACAAAACCGCCGTCGGGCAAAACAAACAGCAGCCCTGCCGCCACACTGTACTTCATATACCCGTAATAAGCACGCAAACCGCCACCCTTAGCCTTATCGGCTTCAAGAGCGGTTGTCCACTCAAGCATATTTCGGTGTGAAATTTTCATGCGCCACAAGCTTCTTACAATAGCATCCGCATTGATGTACGCACGATGAAAAAGAGTGGAAATGTCGTAAAGCAAATTAAGAAAAGCAGACCATATACCGCTTATTACATCGGCAGTGAACTTTCGGAATATCTGCTGAAAGCGTCTGCTTGTAACTATACCGACGGCATCACACACAAAGGGAACAAACAGATACGACAGTGTGGGTATCATCACACGCTCATATCCGCTTACAGCCGCAAAAACTATGCCGACAACACCCAGTATCGGTAGTGTTATGCGGGAAATATTACTCCACAGCTTATATTTTGACAGATTGCCAAGGGGATTTTTCGTGCTTACACCCTCTGCATTTTTAACTCTTGTTCCGGCAAACGCCATCGCCTGAACATCGCCCCTTGACCAGCGGTGCTCGCGTTTAAAATAGGAAATGGCATTTTGAGGAAGGCTGTCGGTAAACACCACATCGCTGACAAGTCCGCATCTGAGCAAACACCCCTCCAGAATATCGTGGCTCAGAACGCTTTCGTCCGGAAAAGCCCCGTCAATCACAGTCAAAAAGGCATCCACATCAAAAATACCCTTTCCGCAAAACATACCGCTCGAAAAAAAGCTCTGGTAGATATCAAATGCGGCAGAGGAGTATATATCCTTGCCTCCCGCGCCGCTTTTGAGCACGCAAAACGGGGTTTTGCCCGACGGTTCAAGAGCATAGCTCATAAGAGGCTGCATTATTCCGTAGCCGCTTTTTACATAGCTTCGCCCGTTTTCGGTTTCAATTACGGGCTTGTTCAGCGGATGAGCCATTGCCGAGCAAAGCTGAGGTATCTGCCCCATCCCCACTTCGGTATCCGCATCCAATGTGAGTACGTATTTTACGTCTTTAAGCTGTGAAATGTCACCGCCGATATGGCTGAGGGTAGTATCAATTCCCCTCAGCAGGCGGCTAAGCTCAATAACCGCACCGCGCTTTCTTTCGTATCCCATATAGCAGTTCTGGGTCTTGCTGTACACCCTGCTTCGTATGAAAACATAAAAACCTCCGCTGTATTTTCTGTTAAGCTTTTCCACACACTCCAGTGCGTTTTTTATTATTCTTTCATCCTCCGGGCTTGTTTGGCTGTCACATTCTTTAAGGTCGCCCAGTATCCCGAAATATAGGTTTTTATCACGGTTGGCAAGATAAAACCGCTCCAGTCGTTCAAACAGCTTTCCGTCCTCGTTTTCGCCGAACAGAAGCGATGTTATTACCGTAAGCGTGCGCCATTCCCTCGGTATACCGCCGGGATGCTCGGATTTCAGCTTAGGTATTATGCCCGGCTTTGCCGTTCGGGAGAAAAAACGGTCACACAGCATACGCGTACTTTCAAAAATGGGAATTATAAAAATCAGCACCGACGGTATTATAAAATATCCCATATCCAGACACATACAGACAGATGCAAAAAGCAAACCGAAAAACACCAATGTCATGGCAATAACATACGGTGCACAATTCGGCTTGTTCATAAGATAAAAGCCTATGTGCCTCATATCACCGTCATTGGCAGTGCATTTTTCAAGTATTTCCTTAAGCACCTCGGTCTGGCTCATGCGTCTTTTACGGGACAGCTTTTCAAGCCTTGTGCGGTAAAGTGCCTGGGTCGGCTTATCCATACGTGAGTAAACTCCCGCAGGGTCCAGCCTCATCATACGCTCGATGGGTGAATATCCCGTCACATATGCCCCAAAATCGATTATGGAGCTTTTTCGCAACGAGGTTATAAGGTTGCGCGCCAGATTTTCATCCGCAATAGCCTTTTCCGCCCAGGCAAGGTCAGATCCGCCCTTGAATGAAAGCTGACCGCACAACAATGAAATACGCTGTATAATAACCGCTTTCATTGCATTCTGAACACTTGAAATTTCACGGTCATCCAAAAAGTCGTTACGTGAAAACACTTCAAAAAAACTGCTTACAGCGTCGTTATTAAGCTCATATTCCGTGAAAAAGAACAGCTTTTCCACATACGAATAAAGCCGTGAAGACAACGGAAGCTCACGGCGCGGAGCCTTTAAAAGCTGTTTTGCTTCACGCTCGATAATATAGTAATTATCCGACAGCCACTTGGCACTTACAGCATTGCCCACCGTGTCATTTCTGACAGCGGTACGGCAAAAACGCTTTATACGCCTCAAATCGGAAGAAATATCCGGGCATTTCTGTATACGCGCGGGGGAATTGTATATTTTTATGGCATATTCCTTTATCTGTACTTTATCCGGCATGATATGTCCTTTCGGAAAGAAAATTTTTACATCGCTTTTATTTTGCACGCATGAAATCAAATCATACATTTTATTATTCAAATGTTTACATTTATCCCTTTCATTGAGAGCAATAATATAGTATAATAAGATGATAAATACACTATTGTAAAATTCGGAAAGGTTGTTGCATACAAATGGGTATAATTTCAAAAATCTTCGGAACTCATTCCGAGCGTGAAATAAAAAGAATAATTCCGCTTGTGGACAAAATTGAATCCCTTGCCGATGAGTATAAAGCTTTAAGCGACGAGCAGCTCAAGGCAAAAACCGCGGAATTCAAAAAACGTCTTGCCGATGGTGAAACACTTGATGATATACTTTGTGAGGCATTTGCAACGGTGCGCGAGGCATCCGACCGTGTGCTTGGCAAAAGGCATTACAGAGTTCAGCTTATCGGCGGTATAATAATCCATCAGGGACGTATTGCCGAAATGCGTACAGGCGAAGGTAAAACCCTTGTGGCAACGCTCCCCGCCTACCTCAACGCGCTCTCCGGAAAAGGCGTTCATGTTGTCACGGTAAACGACTATCTTGCCAAGCGTGACAGCGAGTGGATGGGAAAAGTATACAATTATCTCGGTCTCACCGTAGGTCTTATAATTCACGACATAAAGCCGGAGGACAGAAAGGCACAGTATGATGCCGACATCACCTACGGTACAAACAACGAGTTCGGATTTGACTATCTGCGTGACAACATGGTTATTTACAAGGAGCACATGGTTCAGCGCGGTCATAATTTTGCCGTTGTGGATGAGGTGGATTCCATCCTCATCGACGAAGCGCGTACTCCTCTTATCATTTCGGGACAGGGCAATGAGTCTTCCGAAATATACGAAACAGCCGACAAATTTGCCCGCACTCTCAAGGTATTCCGCATAAAGGAGCTGGACGACAAAAAGGACAACGATGACATTGATGCGGATTACATCGTAGATGAAAAAGCCAATACTGCCGTGCTCACAAAGTACGGAATAGAAAAGGCGGAGAGCTTTTTCAAGCTTGAAAATCTTACCGACCCCGAGAACTCCGAAATTGCCCATCACATCAACCAGGCTATACGCGCACACGGCGTAATGAAGCGCGATGTGGATTACGTGGTAAAGGATGGTGAGGTAATAATTGTCGACGGCTTTACGGGACGTCTCATGCACGGCAGACGTTACTCCAACGGTCTGCATCAGGCAATAGAGGCAAAAGAGCATGTAAAGGTTGAAAAGGAATCAAAAACCCTTGCCACCATCACCTTCCAGAACTATTTCCGTCTTTATTCCAAGCTCAGCGGTATGACAGGTACCGCACTTACGGAGGAGTCGGAATTCCGCGAGATATACAATCTGGATGTCATTGAAATTCCCACCAACCGCCCCATGATACGCAAAGACAATGTTGACCTTGTTTACAAAACACGTCAGGCAAAGCTCAAAGCCATTGTAGAGCAGATAAAAAAATGTCACGAAAAGGGACAACCCGTACTGGTGGGTACTGTTTCCATCGACAAGTCGGAAGAGCTTTCACGCATGCTGACAAAGGAAAACATCAAGCACAATGTCCTGAATGCGAAGCTTCACGAAAAGGAAGCGGAAATAGTTGCTCAGGCAGGTAAATTCGGTGCAGTCACCATTGCTACCAACATGGCAGGCCGAGGCACCGACATAATGCTTGGCGGTAACGCAGAATATCTTGCGAAGCAGGAATTGGAGCGTGAAGGTATTGAGGAAAGGCTCCTCATATTATGTGACAGCACCTTTGACACCGACGATGCCGAAATACTCGAAGTGCGCGAAAAATTCCGTATCCTGACCGCAAAGCACCAGCAACAGATAGCTCCCGAAGCAGAAAAAGTGCGTGCAGCAGGCGGTCTGTACATTTTGGGTACCGAGCGCCACGAAGCCAGACGTATCGACAACCAGCTCCGCGGACGTGCGGGACGTCAGGGTGACCCCGGCGAATCCACTTTCTTCCTCTCCTTCGAGGATGACCTTATGCGTTTGTTCGGAAGCGACCGTGTAATGGGTATGGTTAACCTTGCGCTTGAGGATGACAAGCCCATGGATATGAAAATCATATCGGGCACTATCGAAACAGCGCAAAAAAACCTGGAAGACAAGCACTTTAACAGCCGTAAGAACGTCCTGAAGTTTGACGATGTAATGAATCAGCAAAGAACCATTATCTATGACCAGCGTCGCGAAGTTCTTAACGGCGAAAACATCAAGGAAAAAATAGCAAACATGATGGAGAGCTGGATAACCTCCAACGTAGACACTTTCTGCTCTGCGGAGGCTGCACCGGACGACTGGAATTTTGACAGTCTGAGAGCTTACTTCGCCATGTTCATGATGGCGACCGGCGCAGACTTCAGATATGACCAGGAACAGCTTTCATCCGTCACTTCAGATGATATAAAACAGCTTCTTATACAGCGTGCAAACGAAATTTATGCCAAAAAAGAGGAGCTTTTCGGTGCGGACGATATGCGCGAAGCGGAACGCACCATTCTGTTGGGCAACGTTGACGACAAGTGGATGGAACACATTGACGCCATGGATGACCTCAAGGAAGGCATCTATCTCCAGGCATACGCCCAGCACGATCCTGTTACAGCATACAAAATCGAGGGCTCCCAGATGTTCGAGGAAATGGTTACCGCCATCCGTGAGGACACCGTAAAATCACTTATCATGCTCCAGAAGCAGGAAAAGCCCATTGAAAGAAAGAAGGTTGCCATCGAAACAGGTGCTTCGCACGGCGCCTCCGACGGCTCTATCAAAAGAAAGCCCATCCACACTGCTCACACAAAGGTCGGCAGAAATGACCTCTGCCCCTGCGGAAGCGGCAAAAAATACAAAAAATGCTGCGGTTGGGATGAATCAAACTGATTTTGACTCGTATATGCAACCGTAAAGGAGAATGAAAACATGGGAACAGGTCTTATAATCGCAGGAACAATATTTCTTCTCAATCCCAATATAAACATTGTGGATCTTCTGCCCGATTTCATAGGATACATTTTGATATTCCGCGGACTTTTCCGACTGGCTGACATGGATGACCGCATGGCAAGCGCCAGAAAAAAAGCAAAATGGTTATTGTTTGTCAGCCTTGCAAAAATAGTTTTCATGCTCCAGCTCCCCTCTTCAAGCGACAGTGACGTTCTTTTATTCACATTTTGCTTTGCGGTAATCGAAATACTTTTGTGTATACCGCTTTTCAGCGAATTTTTCGGCGGAATGAACTATCTTTGCTCCCGCTACGACAACGAAACAGCACTGAAAAGCGAATCGGAAGCCAAGGCGCTTATATATATTTTTTTGATATTAAAAAACGCCCTGCCCGTTATACCCGAGCTTTTCTCTCTCAACGACGCGACATACGGCTTTGAGCTGAACCATGACCACTACAAGCACATCAGAGACATGGAAATAATAAAAAAGATTTCCGTTATAGGCGCTTTTGTAATTGTCCTTATATGTGCCGTTGTGATAGGCATAAAATTTATCTCATATCTCAGAAAAGTAAACTCGGACAAGCAGTTTATTTCACGTCTTGAAGCCTACTACCGAGAAAATATTCTCAGCGATTCGGCAATGTGGGCAAGACGCCATCAGAATCTTGCTCTCACTTTCTTTGCCGTGGGAATAATGTTTTTCAACAACATTTATCTGGACACATTCCCGGTAACCCCCGATTCATTGGGATATATATTCTTTCTTGCGGGTGCGTTCTATCTGGCAAAGCTTGGTATAAACGTCTTTTGCATGTCGCTGTTATCCGTTGCGGGCACGGCAATATGTGCAGTAAGTAATATTTACCGTATGTACTGCTCGGGCTTCGGTGCCTTTTCAGGCTACTACTGGGATTACTTCAAAACTTCCTATGCAATACCGCTGGATATAATCTGTGCAGTAATTTTCATTGCAACAACGGCAATACTTCTACGCCATATCCGCACAGTGACTGCCGATAATCCCGACGGTGTGGTATTCCCGTCAAAAGTGCTCACCTCGTTAATTCCCGTCGCGGCGTTATCCACAATGCTTACCGACCTTTTGCCCATTCTGGACAAAACAGCAGTTTCAGATGCAATACCGGACTATTACGCCATTTTTGCATTCATAATTCCCGTGTGCACACTTGCTGTAACATCGGTGTGCGCGGCGCAAATGCTCAAAATGCGCACTGCCGCACAATAAATTAAGGAGTACAAAGTATGGAAAAAATACAAAGCATTATAAACTCCTCGGCTGACGCCCTTACTCCCGTCGTGCTCTGGCACTGGAACGGAGCCGTTTCACGCGAGGGTCTGCTCCGACAGCTTGTACGCATGAAAAAAGCCGGGGTTGGCGGATGCATCGCAGTTTATAATCCCGCGGATAATGCGGAAATAACCCGTGAAGAGCTTTGCGACCTTGTTTTTGTATGCAGTGACGAATGTCAAAAGCTTAATATGGATTTCGGGATTCTTGATACTCCCGACGGTCATCTGTTATCCGCGGTACACTCCCTTACCGACCGTGCCGTGGCAGTTTATGATAACAATAATCAAGATGGCTTTATAAGCATTTCACTCACCGAAAATGAAAATGACATAGAATACGCCCTTTCTCGGTTTACGTCATGGAGCAGTGGCAGAAGCCGTTTTGTTTCGGGCTGTAACATTCCCGAAAGCGATGAAAATGTATTGGAGCTTGCGAAGCATGCCTTTGATATGGCAATCGTTCGCGGTGCCTGCCGTGTTGCTTACCCCGTTCCGTATTCACCGAACGGAAATATAACCACCGCGCTCTCTCCCGTTCAGCCCTATTATGACAGCTGTGAAAAGCTCAACGGTTATATTTCCCGTCTTTCGGCTCTTATGAATGAGGGATGCGACACAGCGGATATACTGCTTATAATCGACAAAGCAGATAACAAAGATGCCGTAAATCTTTACAATCTGCTCTCAAAGCTTCACATTGATTTTCATGTTGCCGAGGCTTGTGCCATAAAAGACAGCATTAAATATAAAAAGCCTGATGTTTGCATCGATGCAACGAAATATTCTGATATATTTGTTATCGACAGCCAAAAAGAACACTTCCCCTCCGCTGTTTTGCAGGCATTGGACGAATTTGAAGCAAACGGCGGAAAAATGGTTTGTTTCGGTGAAAATGTTCCTCTTGAATACGAAAGCATTCTCAGCCATATGTATCGTGAAAAGCTTAAAAATGTCAAAATCCTCTCACGTACGGGAAATGGCGACGAAATATTGTATCGTTGTCGAAATCACGACGGATTAAAGGTGTATTTCTTTGTAAATACCGCGCCTTACCACGTAGAATCCAAAATATATATAAACGGCGAAAACAGCGCCGTGCGCCTGAAAGCCGAAAACATGACAAATATACGCCTTTTGGATATCGATTATCCTCAGGGCGTTGCGTTCAAGCTGAATTTTGAGCCGTATCAGTCCCATATTGTATTAGTTGCACATGAGGGCACGTTGCCTGAGGGGATAAAAGCAGATAAGCCCGCCACCCACGTCCGTCTCAAAAACGATTGGGAAATTGAGGAATGTGAAATCAATGCGCTGGTGCTTGACACCTGCCGCATTAAAACAGGCAGTGAGCTTTCCGATGAAATGGAAATATCACATGCCGTAAAGGTCTCTGAGGGTGAATTCGAGCTTCATTTTGATTTCGAAATTGATGAAGCCATGAGCCTTAAAAGCTGCGAAAACCTCCGATTGGTAATCCATAATGCAATGGACCATCATATTTCCGTAAACGGACGGCGAGTATTTTACAACGGTTATTCCTGGTGGCGCGACAGCTCACTGGAAGTTATTGACATAAAAGATTTTGTTTCAAAAGGACACAACGATATAACTCTGCGCGGCACAAAGCCGTTTGAAAAAATATATCTTATCGGAAATTTCGGCGTATATTCCCGAAGCGGATATCTGCGCACTGCCCGAAATACGGTAATAACCGACGGACCTTTTGTAATTTCAAATCCCCCGTCGCAGGTACCCGATGGGTTGTTGGCAGATGCCGGAATGCCGTTTTTCACCGGAAGAATTCTGTTAAAACAGAATCTTAAAATCAAAAAGAGCTTTGGAGAGCGTATTTATCTTGATTTTAACATGCCAAAAGCCGCCATGTGCCGTTTGTATATAAATTCGGTTGCAGCATTTGACGTTCCGTGGCGTGATTCTCCACTTGATATCACAAGCCTGGTAAAGCGAGGAATAAATACGCTCAAAATGGAGCTTATAATTTCCGATAACAACCTTACCAACCCCCGCAAAAACGGAATTTCCAACAGATACCGACTTAACGATACGGGTATTTAAAATAAACTTAAAAAGGAAGTATACACTTTTATGTGCGGATTTGCAGGACTTTATAAAAAGCTGTCTCTGAGCGAAAAAGACAGGGAAAACATCAAAAACATGTCAAAAGCAATTGATTACCGCGGTCCCGACCAGGATTGTATAATCACCTATGACAATCTTGCGCTTGCCTTCAGACGTCTCAGCATAATAGACCTCGAAAAAGGTTCCCAGCCTTTTTGTGGCTTTGACGGACGTTATACTGCGGTGTTCAACGGAGAAATATACAACTACCGTGAGCTTCGTGACGAATTGATGAAAAAAGGCTACACCTTTACCACCAACTCTGAAATTGAGGTACTGGTAACGCTGTGTCACGAGCACAAGGGGGACTTTGTAAAGCTTCTCAGAGGAATGTTTGCATACGTGATATTCGACAAACAGGAACAAAAGCTGTTTGCCGCACGCGACCCCTTTGGCATAAAGCCGTTTTACTACCGCGAAAACGGTGAGGGCATAGTATTTTCCTCCGAGACAAAACCGTTCTTGTTTGATGACAGTATGGGTGGATTTTCAGTTGACAAAGAGATGCTTCAGCACTATCTTTCTTTCCAATACGTGCCCGAGCCCAACACCATGAGCCAAAAAATAAAGTCGCTCCCCGCAGGACACAGCATGGTTTGTGATTTTAAATCCGAAAACGCCGTGACGGTGGAAAAGTATTTTGACCCCATGTTCTGCCCCAAAAAGGAAATAAGCTTTGAGGACAAGGCAAAATTAGTACGCGAAACCGTACTTTCATCCGTCAAGTATCATATGATAAGCGATGTTGACGTGGGAACGTTCCTTTCCAGCGGCATAGATTCTGCCGTAATAACTGCGGCGGCAAGTAAATTAAACCCGGGTATAAAAGCCTTTACCGTAGCTTTCGGTGTAAAGGAATATTCCGAAATAGATGCAGCAAGCGAAATTTCAAAGCATCTTGATGTAGAGCACATAAAGCTTGTGGCGGGTGTTGAAGACTTCAAAAATGCCTTTGAAAAAGTTGTATATCACCTTGACAACCCCACCGCCGACCCCTCTACCGTTGCAATATATCTGATTTGTCAGGAAGCCGCTCGGCATCTTAAAGTTGTTTTGTCGGGCGAGGGCTCAGATGAATTGTTCGGTGGATACAAGGTATACGGCTCAGCCATGCCGGCGGCGAGGTTTTATGCTCTGCCCGGCTTTATAAAAGAAATCATCTACCGCTTTGCAATGCTTCTGCCCGACAGTGTAAAAGGCAAGGCTTTTATCGAACGCGGTTACACCCCTATCGAAAAGCGTTACATCGGAAATGCATTCATATATTCCGAAAAAGAGAAGCCCTCCATACTCAAAACATACGACCCCAACGTAAAATTCTACTCACAGGTGGAGGACATATACAAGGCATGCAGTCACCTTTCTCCCCCCAACAAAATGCAGTATGTTGATATGAACACCTGGATAAGAGGTGACATTCTTGTAAAGGGCGACCGTCTCAGCATGGCACATTCACTCGAGGTCCGCGTTCCGTTCCTTGACAAAGAGGTTTTCAAGGTTGCCTCCATGTTATGCGATGAGGATAAGCTTTCCCACGGCACAACAAAGTATATACTGCGCTATGCCTTCAAGGACATGATAAATGAAGAAACCTTCATGCGTCCCAAGCTGGGCTACCCGGTCCCCGTGTACAAATGGCTCAAAAACGAGCTTTATGATTGGGCAAAGGACATTATCGAAAACTCCACTGCCGATGATTATATCGTAAAAGAGGAAGCACTTCGTATGCTCAATGCCCATCGTGACGGCAGTGAAAACAACTACCGCAAGCTTTGGACAATACTGGTGTTCATCACCTGGTACCGCCTGTACGTTACCGATGCGGAAAAAACCAAAAAAGCAATAATGGAAAAATAAAAATAAACGGCAAGCGACGCTTGCCGTTTACAGTGTGTCGATAAACCTATCGACACACTGTAAGGCTTTCGAAAAGTCAGGGATATTTTGCTGATTTAAGCCTGTCGGCGTACAAAGGTACGGTAAGGCTTGAAGCGGCAAAAAGCGACAAACAGCAGGTGATATTCGATGTATCACCTGCTGTTAATTTCTTTTTTGATTTATTTGCGTTTCTTGAAATATAATTTATTTCCGTCGCGGTATCACGACTTTCTCGACAGTCTGTAAACGACAAGTCAAACTTGCCGTTTATTTTTTATCCCTCGTAAACCAGATTCCGGTCTATCATATCGTCCACATTCATAGCATTCCACCAGGTACCGGCAATGGCAACCTCGGCAGTCACTTCCTTGTCCTCAAGAGCAAACACACACTGCTCCACCGCCTGATATCCTATCTGATAGGAATCCTGCGCCACTGCACCCACAAGCTTGGGGCCGGTGGTTTTTTTCATCCATTCTATCTGCTTTGTGCCGGCATCATAGCCACAGAATTTAATTTTGTCATACTTGCTTCCCGACGCGCCGATAGCGTCATAAACCTGCTTTACAACACCCTCGTTGGTCATGAATATGGCATCAGCGCCCTTTTCGTAAAGAGCCTCCAGTGCCGTTTTGTATGCATTGTCCGCATCACCGGGCTTTACCTCTTTTTCAATAACGCATTTTCCCTTGGTGGTTTCATCGGCTTCGGCAAGCTGTGAAAACTTATCAATAAACCCTTTTGCGCGGTCGATACCTGTCTGAGTTTCGTCATGCTGAATAACACCCAGAATATAACTGTCAGATGATGCAATTTCATCTTTTATCGAAAGATAAAAATTCTCTGCCGCAAGAGCCGCCGCCTTTTCATTACTGGTGGCAACCCAGGCGAGTATGGGATTTTTATTTGCTTTATCAAGTGCCTGAAGGTCATTTGCCCATATACCGCTGTCAAACTGCACCACAGGTATATTAAGGTTATAAGCCTGCTTGAGCATATCGGCAAAGCCCTCTCCGATAGTGGCAATAACAAGACCTGATGCCTTATTGGACAGGGCGGTCTGTACCATTTCCATCTGAGAGGGGATGTCCTTTGGGGATTCGCTTACGGGACCGCGGTATGTTATTTTGTATCCGTATTTTTTGCCGGCGTCCTCTGCGCCGGCTTTTACAGACTGCCAAAAGGCGTGTGATTCGCCTTTGGCAATAACCGCAATGGTCTTGTTGGTGGTGGTTACGTTGTTGTTATTGTTGTTTCCTATTCCGCTGTCGGTCATGTCGCCGTTGTCGGTGCCGGGTTCAAGGATGCCTACATCACCATTGGAATTAATGTTGTCATCGGTTGTACCCGTATCGCGGGTGCAGGAAATAAGGATAAAGGCACATAAAATCAGTGCCGCCAGGGCAAAGCTAAAACGGTAAATATTTTTCATACTGTTCCTCTTTCTTTTTTGAATTTATCTTTTGTTTTTTCGGTTTTTGATTACATCCATCAGCACGGCAACAACAACTATTATGCCCGTCAGGACGTAGGTTACATAGGTTGCGTTGAGGTTGAGATTGAACTTTGCCAGAACAAAATTAAGTCCGCTCCTGATAACCACCAGCAGTACCGAGCCGATTACCGACCCGCTCACCGAAGCTACACCGCCCGCAGCGCTTGTACCGCCGATATAGACGCCTGCTATGGCATCCAACTCCATTCCGTTACCCGTTGCAGAGGCAACAGTGGTAAAGGATGCCGACCAGAAGATAGCCGCAAGACCTGCGCCTATACCGCTGAAAACATAAGCAAGAGTTTTATATCTTGTGGTATTGATACCGGAAAGCCGTGTTGCTTCCTCATTACTGCCTATGGACAGAATATATCTTCCTATCTTACATTTATACATAAGGTACATGCATACAAGCATAAACCCGAGTATCCAGAATATTCCCGTAGGCACACCGTTTGCGTTGGAGAAAACAGCATTGAACCAAGTACCCGTCGGATAGAATATATTCGGAACGGAAACCGCCAGTGCCGAAAGTCCTCTGGCAAACATCATTGTTCCCAGCGTGGCTATAAAAGGCGGAAGCCTCATTACCGCTACAAGAATCCCGTTAATTATACCGAAAAGCGTTCCTATCGCAAGCATTACAGGAATTGTCGCCCAAAGAGGCATACCTTCCATATACAGCTTACCTGCCACAACCGATGCGGCAATGCATACAGTACCTATTGAAAGGTCTATTCCGCCGGTGGCTATTACAAATGTTACGCCCAATGCCAGGAACGCATAGGGTGACAGCGACTGCGCCATGCTGACAATATTATATTTATCCACAAAGTTGGGGTTTAATACGGAAAAAATCACAATCAGCGCAATAAGAGCGAGAAAAATGATGATATTCTGTTTGCCTTTGGTATTCAAAAAATTAATAAGCTTTTGCATTTTTTCACTCCCTCATGGTAGCGTATTTCATTATTTCCTGCTGAGATGCCTGCGCAATGTCAAGCTCTGCCGTTATGCGTCCCTCGCACATGACTATAACACGGTCACTGAGACGTTGTATTTCACTCAGCTCGGAGGAAATCATAATAATGGATTTGCCTTGAGAAGCAAGCTTTTCCATCAGCTCGTACATTTCACTTTTTGCACCGATATCTATGCCTCGGGTAGGCTCATCAAAAATAAAAATATCACAGTTTTTCAAAAGCCATCGCGCAACAATTACTTTTTGCTGATTTCCGCCCGAAAGATTTCTCAGTTCCTGAAAAACCGACGGGGTTTTGGTTTTAAGAACACTGTTTATCTCAGCTGCGGCATCATTGATTCTTTTGTCGTTTATCCAACCGACATTTATATAATCGTCAAGATTTGCCAGAACAGAGTTTTCCGCCACGGATTTTGCCAATAACAGACCGTAGCGCTTTCTGTCCTCCGAAAGATAGCATATACCATGTTTTACCGCATCGGACGGCTCCTTTATTTTCACAAGCTCACCGTTTATAAATATCTCTCCGCTGTCATATTTATCCGCGCCGTACACCGCACGCGCCACTTCGGTGCGTCCTGCTCCCATAAGCCCCGAAAATCCCAGTATTTCACCTTTTTTCAGCTTGAAGCTAACATTCCTTATCGTTCCGGCACGGTTAAGATTTCTCACCTCGAGTACAGTGGGTGCATCGTTATTTACATTGCTTTTCTCTTTTTTATCACCGTAAATAACACGTCCCACCATCATCTGAACCAGTCTGTCACGGTCATAATCCTTTGCTTCAAGTGTTCCCACGTATTCCCCGTCCCTCATAACGGTAATACGGTCGGAGATTCTGCCTATCTCATCCATACGATGGGAAATATATATCATTCCGATACCTTTTTTCTTAAGGTCCTTCATTATTTTGAACAGCTCTTCAACCTCCGGCTGTGTCAGTGCCGCGGTAGGCTCGTCCAGAATAAGAAGTTTTGAGTGATGGGATATGGCTTTGGCTATTTCCACCATCTGCTGTTTTCCGACAGTGAGCGTTCCCAGAATTTGTGACGGGTCTATCTTTACACCTATTTTTCCGAAAAGCTCAGCAGCATCATTTTCCATTTTGCGGTCGTCTATTATGGCACCGCCAATCATTGGCTCACGGCCGATATATATATTCTGCGCCACGGTGAGATGGTTCATCATATTCAGTTCCTGATGTATAATGGCGACGCCCGCTCTTTGCGATTCGGAAATGTTTCTGAAATGCACCTCGCTTCCGAACAGCTCAATCTTACCGCCATCCGGCTGATGTATTCCGCACAGAACCTTCATAAGGGTTGACTTGCCTGCTCCGTTTTCGCCCATGAGGGCATGTATCTCACCTGAGTTTAATTCAAAATTTGCTTTCTTCAGGGCATATACTCCGGAAAAGCGCTTTTCGATGCCGCTCATTTTAAGTATCTGCTCTCCCATGTCTCGCACCTGCCTTTTTAAACATTCGTAAACAGTATGTACACTTGAATGTTTTTTTATTCAACCGCAACAAAAAACCTCTTTTTCTTTTTGAAAAAGAGGTCAGTGTGTCGATAAACCTATCGACACACTGTAAGACTTTCGAAAAGACGATGATATTTTGCCGATTTAAGCCTGTTGGCGTACAAAGGTACGGTAAGGCTTGAAGCGGCAAAAAGCGACAAACAGCAGGTGATATTCGATGTATCACCTGCTGTTAAATTGTTTTTTGATTTATTTTTTTCTTTTTGAAATATAATTTATTTCCGTCACGGTATCACGTTTTTCTCGACAGTCTAACCTCTTTTTCTTTTCGAAAAAGAGGTTTTCGTTCTTCATATTTAATTCTTGATACTATCAACGGTATCCTTAATCGCCTGATAAAAGATTCCAACGTCCACCGAATGGGCGATATACTTTACACCAAGGCTTTTCCATTTCAGAGCATTTTGCAATGTATCGGTAAATGTCCCCACCAAAACGCCTTTTTTGCCACATTTTTCAATTATTTCAAGCATCTTTTCCTGTACCAGGGGGTGATCGGTCTGTCCCACAACTCCCATGGACTGGGACAGGTCGTACGGGCCGATGAAAATCACATCTATCCCCTCAACCTGAAGAATTTCGTCAAGGTTATTTATTCCCTCGCATCCCTCTATCTGCATAATTATAACGCTTTGGTTTGCCTTTTCAAAATACTCAAATCTGTCCATCGAGGAATACTTCGCCGCGCGAACAAATCTGCATACTCCCCTTTCGCCCAAGGGTGAAAACTTTGTTCTTTTTATCACCTCAAGAGCTGAAGCCTTGTCGGTTATTTGAGGAATCTGTATTCCGCCTGCGCCTATATCCAGCGCTTCCGCCATAACAGAAGGATTGTTCTCCTTGGTGCGTATTATGGGGAACATTCCCGTAAGCTGTGCCGCACGCACAAGATTTTGTGCGGACCTGATGGTGTTGGGGCCATGCTCAAGATCAATTATGACAAAGTCAGCACCGCCGTAACCCATAGCCTCAATCATTGCGGGGTCTTCGGTTTTGGAAAACATTCCCACAACGCCGTTTTTGAGCTTGTTTTTGAAGTTTTGTACCATTTTTCTCACTTTATATCCTTTATTTTTTCAGATTGATTTTGAACAATTCCGCACCGCGACCGATGCCCGCGTGAAGTTTTGTCGCAATTACATAAAGATAATCACCGTATTCCCAGGCGGCGGGGTAATGTATTTCGCCCCACGCTTTGCCGCTGGTTTCAAGAATATCAAGCCTTTTTGTGAAGCGCAAGGATTCACCATCGGTAAAATATGCCGTAAGCTTGCTACGGTTGAATTTATCGGTATTGCAAAGCATATAATGCCGTCCGTCGCTTAATTCACCGCAATATATTTTTGAAGAAACATACGGTATGTCATGGGAGTGGGCATTACTCCAGGTTTCACCGCAATCCTTTGAAATATAAACAATGGGAACCCTTCTCAGGTCATTTCTGTTGAACATATACAGCGTTTCCCCTACACATATAACAGATATTTCAGGATGAACAAGCGTTGTACCGTCAGGCAGATTTCCGTTTTCTGCAATTTTAATTAAACGCCATTCGGAATCAATTTTTCCGCTGTCGGAAATAAGCACGGCCGGTGTGGTTGGGAAACCGTCCAATTCTGCAATTCTTCCCGGAAGCATAAGCTTTCCGTTGGGCAATGTCACAACATTCGTGTTTAGCTTAAACGGGATCGGCTTTGACCATAGCAATTCAAATTTATCGGTTTTTGTGTTAAGCATATATAAATCAAGTGAATGTATATGATCGGGTGCAACCATCTGATTAACAATCATATACAATTTATCATCACAAATACCGTAAACAGGTGGGCAGTAAAGAATTTTTTCGCTTTTATCCTCGCAAATGATCTCTAATTCCGACCATGTTTTTCCTTCATCAAAGGAACGCTTGCCGCAAATTGGTGTATAGCCGTAAAGCTCACGCTCGCGGCAATGGTACCACGATGCATATAACACACCGTGATATTCAATAATGGCTGTTTCGTGTAAAAACTTAAAATTATCATCGGGAGAACAAACACAGACAGATTGTATATCCTGTGTGACTGTTTTTATTTCTTTATCCAAAAATTCGGCACTTTCAAATTTTATCGCCAGAAGCATATCATCATATTCATAAAACGGATGAAAACATATATTTTGGGCTTGCTCTTTGAAAACCGTTGGCGTAATACCGATATATTTCGTAAAGGTTTCGGTAAAATAGCTTATATTGTTGTAACCGGACAGGGTTGCGATATCGGAAATCTTTTCATTCCCCTCCGCCAGCATTCTCATTGCCTTTTCAAGTCTTTTGCGGTTTCTGAAAGTGTTCAGGGTCATTCCGCTTTTATCCTTTACCAAATGGCACATATAGTAATAGCTGATGTGAAGCTGTTTTGCTATTTCTTCAAATTTTATGTCGGATGTCATGGTTTCGACAACAGTATCCATTATCCGATTGTACAACTCGTTTTCACGTTTTTTAACGTTGTCACGTCCTGTTATAATAAAACTTATTATATCTTCCAAAAGTGCAACATCACACTCGGTTTTGTCGTTGAATTTCATTATCTTTTCGTCAAGCTGAGAAGGGTCAAAGCTGCATCTCTCCATGCAGTCAATTTTGAAAAACTCAAAAATTTCCGGGATTATTTCTTCCTTTTCAAAATTATTTGCAAGGAACTCTGCAATATACTTGCTGTCATTAAGCTTATGTTTCATAAAAATCCCCCTTGATTTATTTATATAATTACAGTTTAATTATATCACAATCAAGCCCAAAGCACTATAACAGGTTTGTTCAGTTATCGCACAAATAAAAACAAGGCAGAAAATTCTGCCTTGTTTTAATAGTTCTAAAAATTAAAATCCACAACCGTACGGGAAACAGTGACCTGTCTTACATACTGAGCTACCTTGACATGCTCGGGATGCTCGGCATATATTTTAAGGTCGTCCTTATTTTCAAATTCGGTGATAAGCACCATATCCCCCGACATATCAGTGCCGGAAATATCAATGCCTATTTCCATTTTTTTGATTTGGGGAATTTTGTCCACCAGTGCATAAAGGCTGTCCTTTACAAAGCTGAGATGGTCTGCTTTTGTTTTGCCATTAGCACTGTCGGCAAACTTCCACACAACAATGTGCTTCAGCATAAATTAAAATACGATTTCGCGGTTAGCGTCGGAAGAATCGTAGATACCCTGCATAAGCTTTGCAGTGATAATAACGTTGTCAATGTGAGAAGGCTGCTTTGTGCCGTTCTTGATACTGTCAACGAAAGCGTTGATCTCGTTGTTCCACATATTGTCGGTAAAGGGCTCGGGAGTTTCTTCATACAGCTGACCGTCCTTGGTACCGTAGAAGGTGTAGTTTCCGCCGTACTGGAGACGTATACCGCCCTTTGTACCCATAAAGTCAATATAGCATTCGGAAACACCGATGTTCTGAGCCCATGCGCCGTGGATGGTGATGGCAGCAGAATCCTGAGTACGAACGAAAGCGGTAACGCTGTCGTCAACGTCGTAGGTACCGGTTTCTACATTTTTGGTAACCTCAGACCACATGTTCTTGTAAACATAGTTCTTCATATCAACGCCCAGCTTGCAGAACTGTCTGCCGGAAACGGTAAGAGGCTGGGGGTCGCCAAGGCAGAACATAACGATGTCGATGTAATGTACGCCCCAGTCGATGAGTGCGCCGCCGCCTGCGATAGCCTTGGTGGTGAATGCGCCGCCCAGGCCGGGGATGGAACGGTGAGCACGGAAGCTTACGTATACATGGTAAACTTCACCCAGGTCGCCATCGTCAATTCTCTTCTTAATTGCACGGGTGCAATCCTTGAAACGGTTTACAACACCAATGTTAAGGGTTTTGCCGGTTTCATGCTGAACCTTCTGCATTTCAAGAGCTTCGCTGTAAATACGTGCAGCGGGCTTTTCGCACAGAACGTGCTTGCCTGCGCGCAGTGCATCGCAGGAAATGATGGAGTGCATCAGGTTAGGGGTACAAATGGAAACACCCTGAATTTCGGGGTCATTGAGAACTACGTGATAATCCTCAACAGCAGTTCCTACGCCATACTTTTCCACAGCTGCCTGAGCCTTTTCGGGAAGAATGTCGCAGAAATACTTGATTTCCACTTCGGGATTGTTCAGATACGCGGGAATGTGAGCCGCGTTTGCGATACAACCGCAACCGATGATACCAACTTTAATCTTTTCCATAATTACCTCCGGAATTTATAAAAATTTTAATTTTCTGATTTTAGTTAATTATATATCAACCAATGATATAAAACAATAGAAAAAACAACGAAAAACGTGCCCAAAATAACTATTCGCGGTTTTGGCGGTACTCCAACGGGTGGGCACCCCAATATTCCTTGAATGCTTTTATGAAATTGGAAACAGAAACAAATCCGCATTCTTCGCTGATGGCAGTGATGCTGTTGTCGGTGGACAGAAGCAGGCTCATGGCATTTTTCATTCTCAACTCGGTAATGTACACCTTGTGGCTTTTCCCGTAATTGTTTTTGAAATATGTACCGAAATAGCTGGGAGAAACATGCACCAGCTCCGCAAGCTCCGAGGCAGTAATCTTTTTGTCAAGATTACGCGAAATGTAAGAAAGCGCTGCCTGTATGGGCGTAAGGTCGCCTCTGCGCTCGTTTGGGGGCGTGCGGGATATTATGTACATCAGCATAGCCTCCAGCCGTGTACGAATACGTTCGGTTTTCATTGACGAATTTCCAATGTAGTCCTCATAAATCTGCCGTGCATCCCGCTGCAGAAGCTCCAGCTCCTCACAACTGAGCTTTATACAGGGTGAAGACTCCAACCGATAGATGTAATTCATGCATTCCTTAGATATAAAGCGTTCGGAAAAGGCAATATTGTATATTTCAAAGCAACCCTCATGCGCTTTGAATGAATGGGTAGTATAAGGAAAATTCAGAAGGCAGGTGGGCGTGGTTATCTCCAGCGCCGTGCTTTCCACAGTGCTGATACCTGTGCCCGAAACGAATAAATCTATTTCATAAAACTCATGTCGGTGCAAGTGACAGCTGTCCATATTCTTATAATCCACATATACCGGCAAATCATTTTGCAAAACATTGTACGTGCGGACAAGTATTTTTTCATTTTTCATAGTCATACCTCATTACATCTTTGTTTATTATATAACATATACTCCCAAATGTCAAGATGTATACTTACCAAAAAAGCATTGTATTTTTTTCAATTTCGGCAAATTGCTATTGACAAAAAGCTAATTGCGATGTATAATATAATGTAAAAATCATGTAAAGAGAAAGCGTAATATCATGCAAAATTTTTTATACTCTCTGGGCGGATCGCCTATACTTCTTCAGCTTTGCTTCATAACTCTGGGTGCTTTTCTGGTGACACGCATCACCAAGCTGATGAAACTGCCCAATGTTACGGGCTACATACTTTGCGGAATACTTATAGGACCGTATGTTTTAAGAATAATACCCGCCGAAACCGTTACGGCAATGGATTTTGTAACAGACATTGCACTGGCGCTGATATCCTTCGGTGTGGGAAAATACATGAAGCTTAAAAACTTCAGAAACAACGTGGGACGTGTAATCGTAATAACGCTTTTCGAGACACTTACTGCCATGGCGGTAATTACGATGATAATGCACCTTGTGTTCAGGCTCGCTCTGCCCTTTTCACTTCTTATAGGAGCAATCGGCGCTTCCACCGCACCTGCTTCCACCATAATGAACATCAGAACTCTCAAGGCAAAAGGGGAATTTGTTGAAACAACGGTGCAGGTAATAGCTATCGACAATCTTATTTCCATCATAGCCTTCAGCATTGCCGCCGCTATTGTCCAGACCTCCGCTTCCAGCGGCAGTATCGACCCCGATGTGGTTGTAGTGCCCATTCTGATGAATATGATTGGCATTGTAGTGGGATTTTTGATGGGATTTATACTGAAATACCTGCTCAAAGTGGTGGGGACGGACGACAGCCGTCTTGTTCTGACAATCGCATCGGTGGTTGTCATTACCTATATATGCTCCATTATGGACATATCTCCCCTGCTTGCGTCCATGTCACTTGGTGCAACCTACATAAACATAACCGAGGACAAAAAGCTTTACAAGCTGATAAATCAGTTTTCTCCACCTGTACTTATGATATTCTTTGTGGTATCGGGCATGCGGCTTGACGTAACCATGCTTAAAAGTGCGGGAATAATCGGTGTTGTATATTTCATTGTCAGAATCATTGTCAAGTATATTGCCGCTTTTATGGGCTCGGCAATCACACGGGCAGCGCGTCCAATAAGGCTTTACCTGGGACTTGCTCTTATCCCACAGGCAGGTGTATCTGTCGGTCTTTGTGCACTGGCACAGCGTATACTGCCTGCGGAATTGGGAAGTGTTTTATCGGCCGTAATACTCTCCTCAGCGGTGCTTTACGAAATAGTGGGACCTGTACTGTCGAAAAGCTCGCTGTATCTTTCGGGCTCGGTAAAAAACAAAAAGGATAAAAAATCAAAAAAGAAAAAGGAAGCTTTACCGACCGAGGAGGATTCGCTCCGTCCCGTTGAGCTTCCGACACCCAATGAAATAGCAAGCACTGTACAAGAAGAAACACCTGTAAGTTAAGAGAAGTGAATTGAACGCAAATGCGTTCAATTCACTTCTTTTTTCATCTGCGTGGGAGACACGCCGAAATATTTTTTGAAATCGCGATTAAAGTTGGAAATACTCGTATATCCGCTTCTGTCGGCTATCTGCGTCACGGTAAACAAGGTAGTACGTATAAGCCCTGCGGCACATTCCAGCCTGACCTTACGCAGGTAATCCTTATAACTCATGCCCATACATTCCGTAAACAGTGAGGAAAAGTAGTTTTTATTCAGAAAAACGGCATCCGCCACCTCACCCAATGTGGGACAGTCAATGAAATGTGAGTGTATGTATACTATCGCCTTCTGTATATGAGGCGGACGCTTTATATTGCCGTATCGGAAATCAAGCTGTGACACAAACAGAGTCATAATACAGCCGAAAAGCCCCGAAGCATATTCTATGTCCGTATCCTTATCGTCAAAGGTGCTTTTCATCAGCTCGTACAGTGACACTATACGCTGTATGTTTCTTTCGCTCACAACAGTTATATTATCATCATTTTCTATCAGGCGATTTATTACTTCCGCATCGGCAAAGCGGTCAAAAAAATGAATGGTGATTATTTCGGCAGGTTCATCATATATTGCGGAATGTACATCGCCCGGAGTAAGAAAATAACAGCTTCCGCTTTTCAATTCGTATTCCCGTCCGTTCAGAACAGTTGTGCCGTGCCCCGAAACAATCATTTCAAATTCATAAAAGTCATGCCAATGAGACCTTAACGTTTCACTTCGTACACGCTTACGCAAATAAAAAATACTGTCATTATCAAAAGTTCTTTCCACAAGAAAGGGCCGGTTCATAATTATCTCCTTCGCCTTGTACTTGAAACATTGTACAACATTATAATATATTTGTCAATAGCTGAATTTCTGCATAGTTTATGTTAAGAAATATATAGTACCGTTCTCGCCAATCTGCTATAATCGGAGTAAAGGAGTGATACTATGTTATTGAATGAAAACTTTATGATAGGCTGTAACTACTGGGATTCCGCCCACGGCACGGACATGTGGCGTTACTTTGATGCCCAAACCGTGGAAAACGATTTTAAGAATCTCAAGAAAACAGGCTCGCGTTTTTTAAGAATATTCCCTAACTGGCGGGATTTTCAACCGCTCCACACTCAGCGTCAGGGTGGCGGCGGATTTAACGGATATGCATTTGAGGATGATACAATTCCCGACAACCCTTATGGTCTGGACGAAAAAATGCTTCAGAATTTCCGCACCGTATGTGACCTGGCTCTCAAATATGACTACAAACTGGTGGTTGCGGTAATCACAGGCTGGATGAGCGGACGTTTGTTTGCGCCTCCTGCAATGGAAAATCTGAATCTTATAACCCATCCCACTGCGCTCAGAATGCAGGAAAGATTTATAACAGGCTTTGTGAATTACATCAAGGATCACCCCGCAATATGCGCATGGGATCTGGGAAATGAGTGCAACAATCTCTCTCCCGCCACCACCAAAGATGAAACCTTTGTATGGACAGCAATGGTTGCAAATACCATAAGAAAGTGCGATAACACCCGTCCTGTAATGTCCGGAATGCACGGGCTCAGCCCCAACCCCAACGCCCCATGGAATATTTATGACCAGGGCGCGCTGACCGATATTCTCTGTCCTCATCCCTACCCCGGCTCGCCCACCATTGGCGCGGTTTACGAGCCCTGCAACAAGCTGAGAACAACTATGCTCCCCACTATTTACAACGAATACTATGAGGGCATAAGCGGCAAGCCCGCCATGATGCAGGAAACAGGCGGTCTTTCAAGCATGTATCACAGCTTTGAAGTACAGGGACAGCACACACGCGCCTCTATGTACTCCGCACTTGCAAACGGCTCCAAGGGCTATCTCTGGTGGTGTGCCGAGGACCATCTGCATCTTGACCAGCCGCCCTATTCCTGGATAATGATGGAGCGCTCGTTGGGCATAATGGATCATGACCAGAATGTTCGCGACACGGGTATCGCCATGAACGAAACAGCCTCTGTGCTGGAAAGCCTGCCCTTTGACACACTTGCGCCAAAAACCGTAAATACCGTTGTTTTTGCCACATCAAACTGGCACGGCAAGGAATGGAGCCAGGTCACATCAGGCTACATACTTGCCAAGCAGGCAGGTCTCAGCCCGGTTATAAGAAGCTGGTACAACGATGTACCAAAGGCACAGGTTTACATTCTTCCCTCTATTTACGGCTGGGGCCCTATTCGCAAAAAGCAGATGGATGATATACTCTCCAACGTTTACGAGGGTGCAACACTGTACGTCAGTGCGGCTGACGGAGTAATTGCCGACCATGAAAGGCTTCTGGGCTTAAGAGCCCACGGAATTGAAGCGGACGGCGCATTACATACCGCCACTGTCACTGCCGACGGTGAAAGTCTTACAATCCCTTTCAGATATGCAAGAAAGAACAACTATAAATCCATTGATGCAGAGGTTATTGGCACCGACGAACGCGGAGACATAGTATTCACCAGGAAGGCATACGGCAAAGGGTTTATATACTTCCTGACCTTCCCGATGGAGGATGCGGTATACAACATGTCGGGCGCATTTTCGTATGAATGTAAAACAAAATATTACAAAATCTACCGTGAAATCGGTGCACGCGCTCTCAAAGATGAGCCTTTCATCAGCAACAACTCGCAGATTTGTGTAACACTCCATCCTGACGGAGAAAACGGATATATTGCAATTGCAATCAACTATTCAGACATTCCGCAGAATACCGACTTTACTCTCAAGGACGGCTTCAGACTTGAAGTAATTCATTCAAGCGACAAAGTGATCCCCGCCTGCGATGCCGCTTTCTATCGTATTAAACCCATATAATCCGTTAAAATGAAATAAGCTGTAAGTTTTACCTTACAGCTTATTTTTTATCAACTATGTAATTAAGCGTGCTGTTCGATATAGTCAGCAACATCGCCGACAGTTCTCAAGCCCTGAACATCCTCGTCGGGAATAACCAGGCCGAAATCGGTTTCGATGGTCTGAAGCATTTCAACTATATCAAGTGAATCGGCACCAAGGTCGTCCATAATATCGGTGTTTTCGTTGATTTCGCTCAGTTCTACACGCAGCTGCTTTGCGAGAAGCTCTTTAATCTTTTCTTTCATAAATAAATCCCTTTCTGAACACATCGTGTCCGCTGATAATTATATAACAAAGTGTTAATATTTTCAATAGTTTTTAAAAAAAAGTTTAAAATTATACATTTCTTACACACTAAACAGCAATTCGCCGTAAGTAGGGAAAGGCCAGTATTCTTTTGCAACTATGGTTTCCAATTCGTCCGCGACGGCACGAAGCTGTTGCATTGCCACCAAAACCACATCACGGAAATACTCGGCTCTGCAAAGAAGATTTTCGCAGTTATGTGTTTCAATCGATGCGGCTTCAAGCTCCTGAATTTTTGCATACAGCTCAGCGGTAAGCGCATCGGTCTTTTTGCAAAGCACCATTTCCGCACTTCCGGAAGCATCTATGCCGACGTTTTTCTTTGAAATAACACTGTCGCACAGCATTTTTGAATATTCACAGGCGGCGGGGAGAATTTCCTTTTTCGCCATTTCAAGCATGGTAAGTGCTTCAATGTTAAGAACCTTACAGTAGTTCTCCAGCATTATTTCATATCTGGAGCGAATTTCCTTTTCATTGAAGATGCCCATTTTTGTGAACAGCTTTATATTCTTTTCGTCCACAAAGTGAGGAAGCGCTTCAACAGTTGTTTTGAGGTTGAGCAGTCCGCGCTTTTCGGCTTCCTTAACCCAATCCTCGGAATAGTTATTACCGTTAAATATAATTCTCTTGTGCTTCTTGACAGTCTCCTTCATAAGAGCTTTAAGCTCTTTTTCAAAGTTTTCGGCACTCTCCAGTCTGTCGGCAAATTTCGACAGAATATCCGCGACAATTGTATTAAGAACAATATTGGTGTCAGCTATGGAGAATGAGGAGCCAAGCATACGGAATTCGAATTTATTACCTGTAAAGGCAAAGGGCGATGTACGGTTACGGTCGGTGGTGTCCTTCTGGAAATCGGGAAGAACATTGACACCTGTTTTCATCTTCTTGGCAGTAACCGCTTCATAGGACTTGCCCGTTTCAATAGCTTCCAGCACAAGATCCATTTCGTCGCCCAGGAACATGGAAACAATGGCAGGCGGTGCTTCGGCGGCACCCAGACGGTGGTCATTGCCGGCACCCGAAACGGTTATTCTGAGAAGATCCTGATTTTCGTCTACCGCCTTTATAACGGCACACAAAAACAGCTGGAACATTTTGTTATTCTGAGGCTCCTTACCGGGGTCAAAAAGGTTAAGTCCGCTGGCAGTGCACAAGGACCAGTTGTTGTGCTTACCGCTTCCCGCAATGCCCGCAAAGGGCTTTTCATGAAGCAGGCACGCCAGATTGTGACGCTCAGCAACACGCTTCATAAATTCCATGGTAAGCTGATTGTGGTCGGTAGCCACATTGGCGGTGGTAAATACGGGGGCAAGCTCATGCTGTGCGGGAGCGGCTTCGTTATGCTCTGTTTTTGCATAAACGCCCATCTTCCACAGCTCTACATTCAGCTCCTCCATATATGCCATTACACGGGGACGGATGGAACCGAAATAGTGGTCATCCAGCTCCTGACCCTTTGGGGGCTTGGCACCGAACAGAGTTCTGCCTGTGAAGAGCAGGTCACTGCGCTTTTTGTAAAGCTCGCGGTCGATAAGAAAATACTCCTGTTCCGGTCCCACCGTGGAATTCACACGGATAACATCAGTTATTCCGAACAGATTAAGTATCCTTATCGCCTGTGCGCTTACCACCTCCATAGAACGCAGAAGAGGTGTTTTTTTATCCAGCAGGTCTCCGCTGTAAGAGCAGAAAACCGTGGGAATACAAAGTGAGTCATCCTTTATAAAGGCATAAGAGGTAGGGTCCCATGCGGTATATCCTCTCGCCTCAAAGGTGGCTCTCAGACCGCCCGAAGGAAAGCTTGAAGCATCCGGCTCGCCCTTTATAAGCTCTTTACCGGAAAACTCCATTATAACATGACCGTCCTTCTGAGGAGAAATAAAGCTGTCATGCTTTTCCGCAGTGATACCCGTCATAGGCTGGAACCAATGGGTATAGTGGGTCGCACCCTTTTCTATTGCCCAGTCCTTCATGGCATTTGCCACAACATTAGCAACGGTTATATCCAGTTCGGTACCGTTTTTTATGGTATAATGCAAAGATTTATATATATCCTTGGGCAATTTGGCTTTCATGACATCGTCATTGAAAACCATACTGCCGAATATTTCGGAAATGTTCTTATTCTCCATATTAAATCCTTTCGTCAGAGCAGTTCTATTCCTGCCGCACGGCATATTTCAATGCTTTTATCATCCCACATGGAAACCTGAACCTCGCCGATATGAGCCTTACCAAGAAGAAGCATGCAAAGTCTGGACTGACCTATGCCGCCGCCCATGGTAAGAGGGAGCTTATCTTCAAGAAGCATTTTGTGGAAGGTGAAATTACGGCGTTCAGGCGCATTTGCCTTGGTGAGCTGTTCATCCAGGGATTTTGCATCAACGCGGATGCCCATGGAGGATATTTCAAGAGCACTTCCAAGAGTTTCGTTCCAGAAAAGTATGTCGCCGTTAAGCTTCCAGTCGTCATAGTCGGGCGCTCTGCCGTCGTGCTTCTTACCTGACTTCAGAACATCTCCAATCTGCATGATGAAAGCGGTTTTGTGCTCCTTGAGGTATGCATTTTCACGCTCCTTGGAGGTCATGTCGGGATACATATCCTCCAGCTCCTGAGTGGTAACAAAGCTTACTTCCTTTTCAAGAGTAACATTGATTTTAGGGTATATCTCACGTACGCTGTCGAGAGTTTCGCAAATTGCCGCAACCTCCTTGCGTACTGTGTCCTTAAGATACTCCTCGTTACGCTTTTCGGGGGTTATGACCTTTTCCCAATCCCATTGGTCAACATAAACGGAGTGAATATTGTCCAGCTCCTCGTCGCGGCGTATAGCGTTCATGTCCGTGTAAAGGCCCTCGCCTGCGCTGAAGCCGTATTTATGAAGTGCCATGCGCTTCCATTTTGCAAGCGAATGAACAACAACCGCATCTCTGCCGATATCGGCAATATCAAAACGCACTGCACGCTCAATACCGTTAAGGTCGTCATTAAGTCCTGTATCGGGATCCACAAACAAAGGTGCGGAAACACGCTTTAAATTAAGCGCCGCGCACAGCTTTGCCTCAAAGGTTCTTTTTATTATACCTATGGCAGTCTGAGTTTCGTAAAGGCTCAGATAAGATTTGTAGTCCTTGGGAATCAATGTTTTACTCATAACGGTCATCTCCTGATTTAATAGGTAAGGCGCTGAGGTACACCTCAGCGCCTTTGCTGATTAAGCTATTATATAATATTTTGAAGCATTTGTCAATAGAAATCCGTCAAAAAACCTTGCTGTTACTGCTTTGCCATCCATTCTCTTTGGTACTCGTCGGATATGTTTTCCTCACGCAGGAATCTGAACACCTCAGCAGTAGTTTCAACAGTTTTTTGCGCAAGCGCCTTTGCAATACGCTCATTCAGACCGTCATGCTTTTCCGAACCATACGAATTCGGATAGTTACCCATCCAGTTGAAGGACGAAATTATACCGCGCTTTGAGAATTCATCAAAGCGGTGGGTATTTTTTGAATCCAGTGCATCCATTCTGTCAAGTCGAACAAGCTCAGGGCAAATATCGTAAAGCTCACCGCTTTCCGAAAAACCGCCGTGACCGTCCTGTATTCTGTTATCTGCATACTCATGCAAAATCGAAATATCCTCTTGGGTAAGATACGGATACTTATCAACTTCTTTCAGCAATTCCGCAGGAGTTGTAAGATTCTGGTTATAATGGTACACAAGGTAATCCGGCTTTTTGAAAAGCACTCCACGTAAAAATCCGTTTATAATATTGGCATTTCCTCCGTGACCGCTCAGAATCAGGATCTTTTTGAAGCCGTTTCTCGCCGCCTCTTCACAGCATTGTTCAAGTATTTTAATAACCAGAGAATGAGGGAAAATTATGGTTCCGTCAAATTCACCGGCACCGCACTTTTCTCCAAACGGAAGTGTGGGAAAAATGCATACGGGATTTATTTCTGCTGCTCTTATACAGAATTCACGGGCAATAAAGTTATCACATCCCAAAGGAAGATGCACACCGTGTGCCTCCACACAGCCTATAGGTATAACGCAGACACGGTTGCATTTTTCAACTTCGTCTCTGAATTCTTCACAACGAATATGTTCCCAAAGCATCTTACTGTTTAGCCATCCATTCCTTGTAGTACTCCATGGAGACCGTTTCCTCACGCAGGCACTTGAATGCTCTGGCAGTGCTTTCAACAGTTTTTGCGGCAATCGCCTTTGCAATGCGCTCGTTGAGACCGTAGTGCATATCTGCCGCATAGGAGTTGGGGTAATCGCCCATCCAGAAGAAAGGAGATCTTATGCCGGCTCTGTTAAGCTCGTCAAAGCGGTGAACGGATTCGGAGCTTACCGCATCCATTCTGTCAAGACGTACATATTCGGGGCAAATATCGTAAAGACAGCCGGTTTCCACAAATCCGCCGTGGCCGTCCATTTTTTTATTATCAACATAGTCCTGCATTATCGCCTTATCCTCATCTGTGAGGTAAGGGAAGCTTTCAATATCACCCAACACCATATCGGGAGTAGCCATGCGCTGGTAGTAGTGGTATACAACAAATCCGTCCATTTTATCCATCATGTGCTGCACAAAGCTCATAAGCATATTGGTATTTCCGCCATGGCTGCTGACAATAAGTATCTTTTCAAAGCCGTTACGCGCCGCCTCAAGGCAGGACTGCTCAAGAATCTGCCAAATGAGCGGAATGGGGAAAATTATTGTGCCGGGAAATTCACCCGAACCGCATTTTTCACCGAAATACATAGCAGGGAACACACATACGGGATGTATTTCCGATGCTCTGGCACAAAATTCTCTCGCCTTTATGGTGTCGCAACCCAGAGGAAGATGTACACCGTGTGCCTCTACACAACCTATCGGTATAACACATACTTTATTACATTTCTCTACAGCATCCTTAAATTCTTCGCAACGAAGATTTTCCCACAACATAATACAATCATCCTTTCGATTATGAATATATTAATATTATAATACATTTCCGCAAAAAGTCAATATATATTGTAAATGACAGTTGCTATATAAAACAGTGTATGGTAGCCGTGGTATTATTTCAGTTTTACCGTTATACTGTTATCCTTCATGGCATTTTCGTGATTCCGACAGCAGTCGGGGACATCTTCATTACCCATATAGCACCATGTATTGTCATACACAAGAACATTTTCGGAAGACTTGACCGAACCGCTTACTTCGGATACAGCGTACGGAGTATAATGCTTGCCCTCCGACACTGCTTCAACATACGAAAATCCCGCTCCGCCGTAACCTTTTCCCGTAAGCTTTACCAAAGTTGGAATACGCTTATCGGGCAATATGAAATTAACGGTATAAGGTGCGGATTTCAGTTCAAGTGCAACAGGCTTTACCGAGCCGTCAAACACATCATACGTACTGCCGTCGTCGTAAATAGCCTGTATGCCAAACATCGGGATATTCCAGGTGTCGTTGGTGAAAAAGCTTACCGTAAGAACAGTGTCAGAGCCAAACACGGCAAACTTTGCAATATCACATACACTGTCAATCGCATTTATCAAATGACTGAATTTTTTGTCCATATCGGGAGAAGGAAGACCGTTACGGCATGTATTCCACAAGCTTTTCTGCGCTTCAAAGGTATTCGCCGCAAATTCACGAAGCTTTACGAGTTTTGCCTCAATACCCCTGATATCACACTTTTTAATACCGGCGCGGTGCTCGGTCAGCTCCTGATGTATAAACAGCAGTGTGTAATTTATTACATGAACACGGCAGTTATCACGAAGAGCAATATATGTGGGGTGGTTTTTATACTCCTCAAAAACGCTTTTTTCCAGTGCATCCAACGCCAGACTTCTCTGCATCAGCTGAATACTGTCAAGTCTGTCGGGCAGTGAATTTCGTGTAAAGGGTGTGGGATAATTCCAGTTGCCGCCGTTAAGCTGAAAACTCATCACACTCAGCAATGCGTTACAAAAACTGTTGTCTGCCATCGGAAAAACATCTCGTACTGCGCCATACATTGCCGTAAGCTGATCGTTTTCACCGTCATAGCGTCTTGAAAAATATGCAAGGAAGGGGTATATGCTGTCAAACTGCTCACGGCTCAGCTCCCATATGGTAACCAGAAAACCGAGTGTGTTATGACGCGATGCAAAATTAAGATACGAATCGATATTTGAAAAATTGTAATGACAGCTGCACAACACCTCAAAGCCTCTTGCCAGAAATTTTCCGATAAGGTCCTCACGCTTACTGCAGTTAAGATGTCCCTGCATTCCGTCAGAGATGTAACGGTAATTCCAGACGCACACAACAATGTCGTTGGGGACCATATCCAGTGCCTCGGGGCACATTTCAAACATGTCCTCCCACATCATCATGTGCTTCCCCAGCGACTTCAAAAGCTTATAACTGTGATTTACGTGGTCAGCAAAAATTTTTGAAATTCCGCCCTCACGCGCACGGCATTTTTCGCAAAGCCCGATATTGAACATTTCGTCCAGCCCTATGTGAAAATACTGCGACGGAAATATAGCGGAAATTTCACTAATGTATTTGTCAAAAAACGCATAAGTCTCATCCAGCGACGGACAGGCATCGCAGCGCAATTTTTCACCCGGATAACCGCCGAAGCGGTCGGGTATACCATCGCGCAATTCCCACAGATGCTTCAGTTCATCATGAGCCAGAAAACGCTCCGCATGCCCGAAATTTGAAACCACGGGAATAAGCTCTATGCCAAGCCTGCCGGCATATTTCACCATGCTTTTCGCTTCATCGACAGTATAGCTTTCGGCATCATCGCCGTAGGGATAGGACTCTGTTTTGATACGGTCCTCAAGGTACAACACAATTGTGTCGTATCTGCATTTTGAGGCGAAATCAAAAATTTCAAACACTTTTCCGAGGTTTTCCTTTTGTCTTGCCAAATCAATCTGAAATGCTCTCATAAAACTCCTCTTTTCAAGAAAAATAAGGATGTTTTAAACATAAAACATCCTTATTTAAAAATCTAGTTTTTCTTTTTCTTCACCGAATAGCCAAACTTACCCACACGTCTGCCCAGTTCAAGGTAATCACCGTGGGAATACGCCACAAGCTTTGCTTTTCCGAGGCAAAGCTTTCCGTTTTCGTCAAGCAGTTTTTCATCGACATTCACTGCCTTTATTTCGGCAAGGAACATATCGTGTGTACCCAAAGGTATAACCTGTGTTACCTTACACTCGATGTTCAGCGGAGACTCTGCAATAAGCGGAACGCTTACTTGGGTGGCTTTTTCGGGGGTAAGAGCAAACTTTTCAAATTTGTTGACCTTTGCTCCTGTATAAACTCCGCACTGGTCCGCCTTGCGTACCAGATCGCGGGTGACAAGATTTATGACAAATTCGCCGCTTTCCTTGATAAGCTTGTAGGAATGGCGTTCGGGTCGCACGGAAATATATGTCATTGCAGGGTGGGTATTAACTATACCCGTCCAGGCAATGGTTATTATATTGGGATTATCCGCCGTACCGCAGGACGCCATGACAACAGGCATGGGCGCAAGCAGTGTGCCGGGCTTCCATGTAACCTTCATAAATTTATCTCACAAATTCGTTATAGATAGCTCTGAGGCATCTTTCGAAATCATCGTTGTGGATACCGATGATTATATTAAGCTCACTGGAGCCCTGGTCAATCATACGGACATTTATATCCGCACGGCTGATGGAAGAGAATACTCGGGAAGCAGTGCCGTGAGTCTTTATCATACCTCTGCCCACGACAGCCACAAGAGCAATACCGTCCTCAATGTGGATATGGTCGGGGTTAACAGCCTTGCATATCTGTTCAACGATAAGTTCCTTTTTGTCCTTAAGTGCACTTTCGGAAACGATAACGCTCATGGTATCAACGCCGCTGGGAAGATGCTCGAAGGAAATACCGTTGTCCTCAAGGACCTGCAATACGCGTCTGCCGAAGCCAAGCTCCTGGTTCATCATATCCTTTTCAATGGCGATAACAGCAAAATCCTTTTTACCTGCAATACCGGTAATAACGCGGTTACGGCTGGTGGAAGGAGCCTCCGCAACTATCATGGTACCCGCATCCTTAGGCGCATTGGTATTCTTGATATTTATGGGAATACCTGCACGGCGTACCGGGAAAATAGCATCCTCATGAAGCACGGTGGCGCCCATGTAACTCAGCTCGCGAAGCTCATGGTAGGTAATGTAATCAATGGGAAGCGGACTTTCAACAATTCTCGGGTCAGCCATGAGACAGCCCGAAACGTCGGTCCAGTTTTCGTAAACCTCCGCCTCAAGAGCAGCCGCCACGATAGAACCGGTAATATCGCTTCCGCCGCGAGAAAATGTCTTTACGCTGCCGTCAAATGCAGTTCCGTAAAATCCGGGAATAACCGCACGGGGTGCATCTTTGCACGCCTCTTTAACCGCCGCATAGGTTTTTTCGATATCAAGAACACCGTTTTCGTTAAAGAAAACCACTTTTGCGGCATCAATAAACTTATAACCGATAAATTCGGCAAGTATCTGACCGTTGAGATATTCACCGCGGCTTGCGGCATAATCTTTGCCGGATTTTGCCTTGAAATTGTTTTTGATTGTAATATATTCTTCTTTCAAAGAAATATTCACGCCCAAATCGGAAATAATACTGTTGTATCTTTCCTCAATTGCGCTGAAAGCCTCGTCGATATTCTCACCGTTTTCAGCAAGAGCATAGCACTGATACAGCATATCGGTAACCTTTGTATCAGAGGAAAAACGCTTTCCGGGTGCAGAGGGAATAACATATCTGCGCTCATCCTGAGCAAGAATTATGTCTCTTACTTTTCTGAACTGTGCGGCATCGGCAAGAGAAGAGCCGCCGAATTTTACAACTTTAATATATATCACTCCTAAATAAATATGCTTACAAACATACAATTATTATATAAGCTTTTCGTTATTTTGTCAATATTTATAATGACAATTTTTTTAAGATACGCTTATTTTTATAAGTATTCCGCCATTTTCCCATACATATATCACGCCGTTATGTGCAAATTAACTAAGCCGGCAAAACAAAATTCGTCAGCACATAATATCTTTTAAAAAGTTTCCGACCGACAAACACGGTCGGCAGGGGGACAAATTGTGGAAATCCAGTAAAACAAAAAGTATAATTTCGGTTCTTTTAGCGGTATTTTGGGTATTTGGTGTTATTTTGCTACATCCCCAAAGTACTGCTCGCAGCGTTTTCGGAAGCACACTGTACACTGACAGCCGTGACATACAGGAAACACGCAGTGTAAATGCATTTTTAAATGAAAGCATTTCTCAGCTTCGGCTGATTCCGGGTGGGTTTCCGTTCGGAGTGAAATTCTACACCAAGGGTGTTGTTGTGGTTGGATTATCGGACGTTGAAACCGAAAACGGCTTTATATCGCCCGCAGATTCGGCAGGATTTAAAAAGGGTGACATTATAATCAGCACAGGCGGTAACGAAGTTAACACCATCGAGGAAATAGCCGCTGCCATTGAGCAGTGTGCAGGGCAGAATGTCAGTTTCACCGTCACAAGAGGCAACGAAACCCTTGAGCTTTCTTTAACGCCCGTCAAATCCCAGTCCGACGGCAAATACAAATCCGGCATGTGGATACGTGACAGCACAGCAGGCATCGGCACCGTGACCTACATCCAGCCTGAAACTCTTGCATTCGGCGGTCTGGGGCACGGTATCTGCGACAGCGACACAGGTACAATCATGCCGCTTTTCAGAGGCTCGGTGGTGAATGTTGAAATCAGCGATATAGTACGGGGAATAACCGGACGCCCGGGTGAATTAAAGGGTGATTTCGGCACCGAAAAAACCGGCTCTCTGACTGCAAACAGCGGTGTGGGCGTGTTCGGAGTATTTTCCAATCTGCCTAAAAAAACAGCCTACAAATCAATGCCCGTAGCACCATATCAGGAAATTTGCGAGGGCAGTGCACAGATATATTCCTCTATCCGAACAGGTGAAAACAACATTTATGACATTGAAATAACCAAAATAAATCCCGATGACATTGACTGCAAAAACTTTGTCATACATGTGACAGACAAGCGTCTTATCGACCTTACCGGCGGTATAATACAGGGTATGAGCGGCTCACCGATTATTCAGAATGGAAAATTAGTCGGCGCTGTGACCCATGTTTTTGTAAATGACCCAACTCGTGGGTATGGGATATTTATTGAAAATATGCTGACTGAGGCAGAGAAAATTAAATAGAAAAAATGCTCGTCTATAAATAATAGGCGGGCATTTTTATATAAAATACATACGATAAAAAGATTATATTTTGTCGAATATAAAACAGTTATAGGATAACCCGCTTATCATTTTTTTTGAACGAAAATAATAGAAAGTATATATTAGACACAAAATCAAAAAAGGTGTATAATATATAAAAGTGTTTTTATGAGGTGAATTTCAAAATGACTATTCAGCAATGTAAATATGTACTAGCTGTTGCAAAAACAGGGACATTTAACGAAGCTGCTAAACAGCTTTTTATAGCTCAATCATCACTTTCGGTTAGTATAAAATCCTTGGAACAAGAGCTGGAAATAAAAATTTTTGAACGTTCCGGAAATGGTGTGTATCTTACCGATGAGGGTGCAGAGTTTGTAAAATATGCAACACAAATATGTGAAAATAGTGATTTCGTCACAGAAAGGTATAAGAAAAAATTATCAAAAAAGTTATATATTGCAACGCAACATTATGATTTTATTGCAGATATTTTTGGTAATTTTTTAAATTCTATACAAAGTGCAAACTACCGTTTCTCCATAAGAGAAATTGAAACCTATCATGTTATCCGCGATGTTGAAACGGCGCACAGCGATATAGGTATCATCGCTATTAAGGATGGCGATTTTGATGTGATGAAACGCTATTTAAGTAAAAAGAATTTGATTTTTACCCCTATTATAGAAGTGAAACCGCATGTTTTTTTTAGAAATCAACATCCGCTTTCACGCTGCGAAACGCTTTCAACTTCTGACCTTAAAGAGTATCCTTATGTATCATATGAACAGGGTGAACATAATAGTTCATTTTTCACAGAGGAACTGACTGATACTTCCTACATTGACAAACATATTGAGATAAGCGACAGAGCTACACTTATGAATCTCTTAATGCTTACGGATGCTTATACCATAGGTACAGGAATTATGCCTTCCGCACTTAATAAAGGTGACATTATAAGTGTTCCGTTTAAGAGCAATGAATTTTATATTATAGGATATTTACTTAATGATGAACGCAAAGTTTCCGCTATTACTAATGAATTTATTCAACTAATGGAAAAAACATTAAAAAATATATAATTTTATTTGAAAGGATAATCGTCATGAAAGCTCTTGTAAAAAAATACCCGCAAAAAGGTTTGTGGTTTGAGGATGTAACTGAACCGGCTGTTGGTGTTAATGATGTAAAAATCAAAATACATAAGACCGCTATATGCGGAACCGACCTTCATATCTATAATTGGGATGAATGGTCACAAAAAACAATAGAGACTCCTCGTGTTATAGGACATGAATATGTTGGTGAAATTGTTGAACTCGGAAGAAATGTAAAGAATTGGGAAATTGGCGACATCGTTTCAGGTGAAGGTCATATTGTATGTGGAAAATGCCGAAACTGTCTTGCAGGAAATGGTCATTTGTGTAAAGAAACTGTTGGGGTTGGTGTAAATCGAGACGGTGCATTTGCACAGTATCTGGTTATTCCGCAGGAAAATGTCCGTAAATGCGAAAAAGATATTCCTGAAGAAATGTATTCAATTTTTGATCCCTTCGGCAATGCCGTACATACAGCACTTTCGTTTGAACTTACCGGCGAGGATGTTCTTATTACAGGTGCCGGCCCCATAGGAATTATGGCGGCAGCAGTCTGCAAACATGTTGGTGCACGCCGTGTTGTTATTACAGATATCAACGATGGAAGACTTGAACTTGCCAAAAAGCTTGGTATACAGTACACGGTAAATACAGCGAGGGAAAATCTTTCAGATATTATGGAGCAATTGTCTATAAAAGAGGGTTTTGATGTAGGTCTTGAAATGTCCGGTAGTGAAATCGCACTTAATACAATGATAGACCATATGATGCACGGAGGTAAAATAGCCCTTCTTGGACTTTTAAAAAGCGACAGTAAGATCGATTGGTCAAAAATTATATTTAACGGTCTGATTATTAAAGGTATATATGGTAGAGAAATGCACGAAACCTGGTATAAAATGTCTGCAATGCTTCAAGGTGGCCTTGATATATCAAACATAATAACTCATCGCATGGATATTACCGAATATGAAAAAGGATTTGAAGCGATGAACAGTGGTAAAAGCGGCAAGGTTATTCTTGACTGGACAACACTTAATTAGGAGGATTTAACATGAAAACAGCATTAAAGTATTTTAAAGAAGTATGCGAAACCATCGAAAAGGAAGGACTTACAAAAAATGAAAAGGTAATAACTTCTCCGCAGGGCAGCAAGGTTCAGCTCAATGATGGCAGGGAAGTTATCAATATGTGTGCAAACAATTATCTTGGATTGGCAAACAATTCTGAGGTCATTAAGGCTGCAAAAAACAGCTATAATGAATATGGTTACGGCTTATCATCCGTTCGCTTTATTTGCGGTACGCAGAAGCTTCATAAAGATTTGGAAGAAAAGCTCAGTAAATTTCTTGGTACTGAAGATACGATTTTGTATTCTTCATGCTTTGATGCAAACGGTGGACTTTTTGAAACTTTACTTGGCCCTGAAGATGCCATCATCAGTGATGAATTAAACCACGCAAGTATTATAGATGGAATCAGACTTTGTAAAGCACAAAGATTTCGTTATAAAAATAATGATATGGATGATTTACGATCAAAGCTTGAAGAGGCAAAGAATTGTCGTATAAAACTTATAGCAACAGATGGCGTATTCTCTATGGATGGCATTGTAGCAAATTTAAAATGTATCTGCGAGCTTGCAGAAGAATACGATGCACTTGTTATGGTGGACGATAGTCATGCTGCAGGCTTTATGGGAGATACCGGCAGAGGAACACCGGAATATTGTGGTGTCAGCGGTAAAATAGATATTATAACGGGGACCTTTGGCAAAGCACTTGGTGGTGCATCAGGTGGTTTTACCTCGGGAAGAAAAGAGATTATTGATTTACTGCGTCAACGTTCCAGACCTTACCTTTTTTCAAACACGTTGGCACCGGCAGTTGCTGCAGGTTCGTTAAAAGTGCTTGAAATCATTGAAAACGATTTTTCCATGAGAGAAAAGCTTTTCAATAATACTAAACTATTTGCTGAAAAGATTAAAAAAATCGGGCTTGATGTTATGGATGGTGGTACTCCAATTATTCCGGTTATGCTTTATGATGAACATAAGGCTGTTGAAATGGCAAAACGTATGATGGAAAAAGGTGTATATGTTGTTGCATTTTCCTATCCTGTAGTTCCAAAAGGCAAAGCAAGAATAAGAACTCAGCTTTCAGCGGCACTTAGCGAAGAAGATATTTTGTACATTGTAGATTGTTTTAAGCAAGTAAAAGATGAAATGAATCTTTAAATATCAGTGCGGGTTGCAGGAGTTTATTTAATATGGCTGATTTTATAGAAGTATTGCAAATAATAGGCACAATTGCATTTTCGGTATCAGGTGCTTTGATTGCGAGCGGTGCCGCACTTGACATATTCGGAGTGGTTTTCGTAGGATGTATTACGGCGTTTGGAGGCGGAATGATAAGAGATATTCTTTTAGGAATCAGTCCGCCGACGATTTTTGAAAACCATATTACATTTGCAATTGCAGTATTATCATCTATAGTAGTATTTATAGCTGCGTATATCAACAAAGAAAAATTTTCAATTTTCAAATTAAAAATTGATTATATAAACAATTTTTTTGACGCAGTTGGATTAGCGGCATTTTCGGTAACGGGAGCAGAAATTGGTTTTATAAACGGATATTCAGATAATATTCTTGTTATTACAGTTGTTGGTATGATTACAGGTGTTGGCGGTGGAATTATGCGTGATATATTGATTGATACTACACCTTATGTTTTTAAAAAGTATGTTTACGCTTTGGCTTCAGTTTTTGGCAGTATGTTATATTATTTTCTTAGGCTTTTTATCAATAATATTTCTATAGCATCAACATTTGCTATGATATCTGTAATTATAATAAGAATATTGGCAACAAAATACTGTTGGAGTTTACCCAAAGTATCAATATCACAGAGTAATGAATTAAATAATCAAAATATCAATTCCAGCAGGCAGGACGACGAGGCTCTCTTATAGTACATGTGGAAGCCCTGTAATCCAAAGCGATTTTTGTTGACAAAACATGTCGATTTTAATAAATTATCGAGAAAAATTTGTTGTCCCCTATTGACAACAGTCGTGAGCGGTTCGCCTATCATTCAAAACGGAAAGCTCATCGGAGCCGTGACACACGTTTTCGTTAATGACCCGACAAGAGGTTATGGGATATTTATTGAGAATATGTTAGCTGAAGCAGAGAAAATTTCAGATTAAAGATTGCCGACATTACGGTCAAAAAACAGGATGCTCACTTATATTTTATGGGTGAGCATTTTTCTGTTGACAAATATATTCTTGTGTGATATACTTATAACAACAGAACAAATATATTACGAGGTGATAAAGTTGTCTAAAGCCCCTGCTGTAGATTACGCTTTGGAAATAATTGAATTTTTCTCAAAAAACAATAATGAAATAGGTATTGCTGATATCAGCAACGCACTCAATATAAACAAAAACGCGGTTTCAAGGGTGTTGGAATCTTTATTGGAAAAAAACTGGATTTATATGAGTGACAGCTCACAAAAAAAATACAGATTAACACTGCGCCCCTTTTCGCTAATATGTGGGCACACAAACAACAATGGTATTGCAAAAATTGCAATACCTTACATAGATAAGCTTAATAATGAACTGGGCGATTCTGTTTATCTGGGTGTTAAGAATAAAAGAAATATTCTTTATCTTTTACATTATGATTCTAAAAAGGAAGTCAGAATTAACGGTCGTGCAGGCGGAGAATATCCGCTTAACTGTTCAGCACCAGGTAAAGTTCTTTTAAGTTACTCTAATGAAAATGAAATGAAGGATTATTTCGCGGTACCTATTGATAAAAGAACAGAGAATACGATTACTGCTTTTGACGCTTTTATGATTGAGGCAGAAAGAATTAAAAAATCAGGCTATGCCATAGACAATGAGGAATTTGCAAAAGGGATAATCTGCATTGCTGTTCCTGTTTTTGATTATACTCAAAATGTTGTAGCAAGTATAGGTATTTCTACCCTGACATTATATGACAGTATTAATTCTTTGATAAACGATAAATTTTCTTTATTAAAAAAGGTTGCTGATGAAATATCACTTTGTCTTGGGAAAAAAGATATAAACAAGATTTAATACAGAAAAGGTATAAAAAAGGAGTTAAAAATTGAAAAAGTCAAAATTATTTGCAAAGTTGCCTGACTATGTTGCAACGCCTGACGGAATGGCAATAGATAAAGACGGTAATCTTATACTTGCTTGTCCGAATTATGCTGACCAGTCGATGCCTGGTTGTATTTTAAAAATTGACAAAGACAAAAATATAAGAAAATGGTTTGATGTTCCTGTTCACGAGGAAACGGGGATTGCTTCACCGATGGGAATCGCTTTTGGGCCTGACGGAGACTTATATATCTGTGACAATCAGGGCTGGCCAGGAAAGCCTGAACTTATAAGAAAGGGCAGAATTTTAAGAGTTCGCGTTGATGGCGACAATATTGTGAAGACAACTGTTGTTGCAAAAAATATGGAGCATCCTAATGGCATGCGTATCAAGGATGGATATGTGTATGTAACTCAAAGCACATTAGAACTCGTAAAGCATCCTTCAGGCAAGCTTATGAGTTGTATTTACCGATTTAGGCTTGATGATGAAAATATTAATATCACAAATACTTTAGAGGATAAAAATATTCTTACAACCTTTATCACAGAAAATCTTGATGACCAATATGGTGTTGACGGAATTGAGTTTGACCGTGACGGAAATCTCTTAGTAGGAAATTTTGGCGACGGAGCTGTTTATAAAATTACATTTAACGAAGATTTATCAGTCAGGTCAAATGAAATATGGGCACAGGACAAAGAAAATCTTGAAAGCACAGACGGAATGATAATGGATAATGAAGGAAATTTATACATAGCAGATTTTTGTGCGAATGCCATTGTTAAAATTCTGTCGGATGGCACTGTTACAAGGCTTTGTCAAAACGGAGATACCGATGGATTGAACGGTGAACTTGACCAACCCGGTGAGCCAATCATCTGGAATGGAAAGCTTATTATTTCATGTTTTGATTTGGTAACAAATAACAGTGTTGTAAACACTGCCCACGAGCTTCCCGCAACACTTGCAGAAATTGAACTATAACAAGGAGGGAATATGGATATGAATAATCGTTTAAAGGCTGAAAAATCAATTAATGAAGCTATAACTTTATTAAGAGAAAAATCTGTTGAAAGTACTTTGGTGGAAAGAAATTTCTTGCTTTATGAAGCATGGGATAAAGTTATGGAACTTCCTCAACCGCTTCAGATGGGAAAAGGTCTTTATTATGTGCTTTCAAATGCCTCATTGCCTATAAAGGATTATGATTTACTTCTTGGAAGATATGATGACCATGTTCCAGACGAAGAAGAACAAAAGAGATTAAATGAACTCTGGCAAAAAGACCCTCACCAAAATCCTATTGTCGTAGGAAATGGCGGACATCGTGCTTTAGCATGGAAATATCTTGTTGATGTTGGTATTACCGGGTATTTGTCACAACTCGAGAAGCGTATAGTAAAAGCGAAGAAAGAGTGCGAAGATGAAAATACGCTGATGTTTTTGGAAGGTATGCGATGGATATACAAAGGAATTTTATTGTATATTGAACGATATGGTAAGGCGGCTCAAGCAGCCGGTCTTTTGGAATGTGCGCAGGTTTGTGATAATCTTACAAAAGATAAACCTAAAACATTTCGTGAAGCACTACAACTTATTTTATTTGTTTATAATATTTATTTGATTTATGCAGGGAAAAAGAATGTGTGCCTAACTGTCGGCAGATTGGACAATATTTTGCTGGAGTTTTATGAGCATGATTTGAGTACAGGAGAATTGACAGAAGATGATGCAGGAGCTTTGATAGACGATTTTTCTGCAAAAATGAGCTTGCACCTCGGGCGCGGAGAGCATCAGATGGGATATTTAAACGATGATTATAAATTTACCGGGTGGGCGCGTAATCCGGCATATGATTCACCTGGATACATTCTGCTTGGCGGATACAGTAATACAACTGACCATAAAACAAATCCGCTTACCCTTTTGTTTGCAAGGCATATCCATCCCGAACTGAAAAATCCGATTTATGTATGCCGCTATACTTCTGATTGCTATGACGAATTATGGGATATTCTTTGTGAAAAAATACAAAAAAATGCATCTTTGCTTTTGTACAATGATGATACCATGGTTCCTGCGCATAAACATATAGGCGTAGCTGAAAAAGATGCTGTTGATTATTCGATTCATCCCTGTAATTGGGGTGATATTGCAGGCGACAGTATTACTGTTGGTACTTGCGGAGAACCATTGCCTATAATTTTAGACAGGGTTTTAAACTCGGGCAAAGAATTTAAAAATATTGATGAAATATATGAAGAAACAAAAAAAGAGTTTTCAGCACTTATAAAGCCAGCTTTTGAGTCCTACAGAAGGAGCTTGATCAAAAAAACGGTATCTGATGGTATTATATCCCTGAATGATTGTTTTGCCGAAGGAGTGATTCCTGCTGCTCGCGGACTTTATAATGACGGTGCCAAATGCAAATTTTTGTATGTTATTTTGCGCAACATAGGTACAGCGACAGATATGCTGAGCGCAGTAGAAACTCTTGTTTTTAAGAATAAAGTATGCACTCTGCCACAGCTTTTAGAAGCAACAAAAGATAATTTTGAAAACCACCCTGATATACTGGCTTTTTGCAAAAACGCTCCCAAATATGGTACAGACAATGATTTTGCCGACAACCATGCGTGCAGGTTAATGAATGAGCTTTTGGATATAATTGACAGGGAAGCCACAAACGAATCAGGGAAAAGAGATGTTTATACACTGAATGTAACAATATGCAATTCCGAGCACTTATTATATGGTGCATCAATGGGTGCAACTGTTGATGGAAGAAAAAAGGGAAAGCCACTGAGTGAAAATATGGGGCCTACCGTTGGATATTCAAAAGGAGTAACCTCACTACTTAACTCTGTATCAAAATTGCCTTTTGACAGAATACATTCAGGTGCTTTGAATCTGCGTCTTAGAAAGAATACTGTAGCAGATGAAAAAGGTCTTTCTGTCATTAAGGCTCTGATACAGGCTTATTTTGAACGGGGTGGTATGCAGCTGCAGATAAGTATTGCCGACACGGAAGACCTAAAGAAGGCTCAGCAAAACCCTGATGAATATCGGGATTTGTTGGTGCGTATAACAGGATATAGTGCCATTTTTGTTGATATGTCAAAAGGTGCACAAAATGAGTTTATACGTCGTGAGGAATTGCAATAATGAAAGGAACAATATTTAACCTTCAAAAGTTTTGCACACATGATGGACCCGGAATACGGACAACTGTATTTTTTAAAGGTTGCAATTTAAGATGCAAATGGTGTCATAATCCTGAAAGTCAGAATTTTCAAAAGGAAATAATGTTTTATAAAAATAAATGCACCGGTTGTGGTAGATGCAAAAATTTCACTGCTGATAACGAAAGTTTTTTCTGTTTTAATGATGCAAAGGAAATCTGCGGAAGCGAATACACCATTGATGAAGTTTTAAGCGAAGTTATAAAAGATAAAACATATTACGAAACATCAGGAGGCGGTGTTACATTTTCCGGTGGAGAATGTATGCTGCAATTTGATTTTCTTTTTGAAATCTTAAAAAAGTGCAAGGAAGAAGGTATGCATACGACAGTTGATACCGCAGGACATATACCTTGGAAAAGTTTTGATAAAATACTTCCGTACACCGATTTATTTTTGTACGACGTTAAAAGTATGAATGATGACGTTCATAAAGCGTACACTGGTGTATCCAATATCCTTATACTTGAAAATCTTTCAAAGCTGTTGAAAGCTGATGTTTCTGTATGGGTAAGAGTACCCGTTATTCCCGGGGTGAATGATAACGAAGATGAAATGAGAAAAATAAGAGCTTTTTTCGACATGAATGGATATCCCGAAAAAGTCGAGATCTTGCCATATCACGCGATGGGTGAGCACAAATATGAGGCACTTGGCAAACATACTGAAAAGTTCGATGTGCCCGATAAAGAAAAAATCGAAAAATTGAAGAAAATTGTTGTCCCCTATTGACATCACTCGTGTCGGGTTCGCCTATTATTCAAAATGGCAAGCTCATCGGAGCTGTGACACACGTGTGTGTCAATCTATGATACCTACAGCTATGTAGGTAACCTGATGATACCTACATAGCCTTAAATTTTTGGAAGCCGAGGATAGAGGTCAATTTCTATCTGCCCGTTGGCTTCCTTTTTGTAT